>NZ_JBFAHW010000176.1:0-14905 GCF_040654355.1 Streptomyces sp. NPDC050704
CAGCGCGCCACCCTGCGCTCCTACCTCGGCTTCATGTGGGCCCACCCCGGCAAGCAACTCCTCTTCATGGGCCAGGAGTTCGCCCAGGGCGCGGAATGGTCCGAGGCCCACGGACCCGACTGGTGGCTGCTCGACCCCTCCTACGGGGCCGCCGCCGACCACCAGGGCGTGCGCGACCTCGTCCGGGACCTCAACACCGTCTACCGTGCCGCGCCCGCCCTGTGGGAACGCGACACCGACCCCGCCGGGTTCGCCTGGATCGCCGGGGACGCCGCCGAGGACAACGTCTTCGCCTTCCTGCGCCACGACGCCGACGGCGCGCCGCTGCTCGCCGTCTCCAACTTCTCCCCCGTCGTCCGCCAGGCGTACCGGATCGGCGTGCCGGACGACGTGCCCGCCTGGCACGAGATCCTCAACACCGACCTCGCCCGCTACGGCGGCAGCGACGTCACCAACCCCGACCCCGTGAAGCCCGACGCCCAAGGCTGGCACGGCCAACCGGCCAGCATCCGGCTCACCCTGCCACCCCTGGCCACGGTGTGGCTGCGACCGGCCTAGCCTTTTCTCGCCCCCGCCGCCCCTACCCGTCCCATCCCTGGGGCTCCGCCCCAGACCCCGTGTCGTGTGTTGTCGGGTGCGGGTGAGTGGGGGCTGGGCGCGCAGTTCCCCGCGCCCCTGGAGGGCGGGCTGCGCCCTGCCCTCCAGGCCGCCCGCGCATCCCGGCCAGCCCGCGCACCCAGCCCGACCACGCACCCGGCCTTCACCTTCCAGCCCAGTCCCGGCCCACTCAGCCCGTCCGGCGTTTGAGGACGAGGCCGTTCAGGCCGACAGGGGGGTCTGGGGGCGCAGCCCCCAGGGATGGGACGGGTAGGGGCGGCGGGGGCGAAAACACCCACATGCCCCCTTGACGGGCCCTTGAGACGCCAGTTGACTCACGTTCCGATCCAAATGTCCGGAGCAGTACGAGAGTTGACAGCCCCGCGCCCTCAGCCCGGCCGAAGGGATAGTCATGCGGAAAGCCCCGCACAGAAAAGCCCCGCACAGAACCGCCCTGCTCGTCTCCGTGTCGCTCTTAGCAGGCTTACCGGCCCTCGCCTCGCCTCCGGCCACCGCCGCCGCAGGCGAGGCGAAGGCGAAGCTCACCACCGGCGCCGCCGTGTACTCCGTGCAGGAGGGCACGGCGGCGCACGTGCCCCTCTCCGTCACCACCGGCGGCGCCCCACTCACCGAGCCCGTAACCGTCACGTACGCCACCACCGGCAAGGACGTCGAGCCGGTGAAGGGCAAGGTCACCTTCCCCGCCGGCACGGCATCCGGCGCCACCCGGACCGTCACCGTGCCGACCACCCGGGACGGCTCCGCGGAGATGGCGGAGACGGTCCCGCTGAAGCTCACCGTCGAGGGAGCCGAGGCCCCCGCCACCGACCCCCGGATCGTGGTCGACGCCCACGGACTCCCGTATCTCGACCCGAAGTTGCCGGTGAAGAAGCGCGTCGCCGACCTCCTCTCCCGTATGACCCTGGAGGAGAAGGCCGGCCAGATGACCCAGGCCGAACGCGGCGCCCTCGCCTCCGAGGGCGACATCACGACGTACGGACTCGGCTCGGTCCTCTCCGGCGGCGGCTCCACACCCACGCCCAACACGCCCGAGGCCTGGGCCGACATGATCGACGGTTACCAGAAGGCCGCCCTGGCTACGAGGCTGCAGATCCCGCTCATCTACGGCGTGGACGCGGTGCACGGCCACAACAACCTCGTCGGCGCCACGATCATGCCGCACAACATCGGCCTCGGCGCGTCGAGAGATCCCCAACTCACCCAGCGGACGGGCGCGGTGACCGCCGCCGAGACCCGGGCCACGGGCGTCCCCTGGAACTTCGCCCCCTGCGTGTGCGTGACGCGCGACGACCGCTGGGGAAGGGCGTACGAGTCGTTCGGCGAGGACCCGGCCCTGGTGAAGTCCATGGAGACGATCATCCAGGGCCTCCAAGGCGCCCGCAGCGGCAAGGACCTGAAGCGGAACGACAAGGTCCTCGCCACCGCCAAGCACTTCGTCGGCGACGGCGGCACGACGTTCGGCTCGTCGACGACCGGCACGTACACCATCGACCAGGGCGTGACGACCGTGACCCGCGAGGAGCTCGAGGCCGTCCACCTCTCCCCGTACCAGGAGGCCGTCGACCGGGGTGTCGGCTCGGTCATGCCGTCCTTCTCCTCCCTCGACATCGTCGGCGACGGCAAGGGCGCGGTGAAGATGCACGCCCGCGCCGACATGATCAACGGCGTCCTCAAGGACCGGATGGACTTCGACGGCTTCGTCATCAGCGACTGGGAGGCCATCGACCAGATCCCCGGCGACTACGCGTCCGACGTCCGTACGTCGATCAACGCGGGCCTCGACATGATCATGGTCCCGTACGCGTACCCCACCTTCCGCTCGACCCTGATCGCCGAGGCACAGGCGGGCCGCGTCAGCCAGGCGCGTATCGACGACGCCGTGTCCCGCATCCTCACGCAGAAGTTCGAGCTGGGACTGTTCGAGAAGCCGTACGCGGACCGCTCCGGCATCGACGAGATCGGTTCCGCCGACCACCGGGCCGTGGCCCGCGAGGCGGCCGCCGAGTCCCAGGTCCTGCTGAAGAACGCGGGCGGGGTGCTGCCGCTGAAGAAGTCCCAGAAGGTGTACGTCGCCGGGTCCAACGCCGACGACATCGGCAACCAGACCGGCGGCTGGACCGTCACCTGGCAGGGCTCGTCCGGCGAGATCACCGAGGGCACGACGATCCTGGAGGGCATGCGGAAGGCGGCTCCCGGCGCGGCCATCGGCTACTCCGAGGACGCCTCCGCCCCGACCGACGGCTACGACGTGGGGATGGTCGTCGTCGGCGAGACCCCGTACGCCGAGGGAGTCGGCGATGTCGGCAACGGCCACGACATGGTGCTCTCCGCGGCCGATCGGGCAGCCGTGGACAAGGTGTGCGGCGCCATGAAGTGCGCGGTGCTGATCGTCTCCGGACGGACGCAGATCGTCGGCGACCAGCTCGGTGACATGGATGCGCTGGTCGCCTCCTGGCTGCCGGGCACCGAGGGCGACGGAGTCGCGGACGTGCTGTACGGGAAGCGGGCCTTCACCGGCCAACTCCCCGTCACCTGGCCGAAGTCGGAGGCTCAGCTGCCGATCAACGTGGGTGACGCCTCGTACGATCCGCAGTTCCCGTACGGCTGGGGTCTGACGACGCGGACCAAGGTCCCGGAGGGCGGCCAGTCGACACTCAAGGCCCTCGCCGCCGCTGGGGCCCTGGCCGAGAAGGCCGGGTCAGAGGAGGCCGGGCGCGCGATCGTCACCAAGGCGCGGCTGATCGTCCAGCAGAAGGCCGGCGAGCGGATCACGGAGGCGGTCGCCAAGCCCTTCGCCGACGCCGATCACCTGCTGCTCACCGGACGGTACGGGGCGGCGGTGACGAAACTGACGGCCGCGTACCGGGCGGCCTGACGGTGCCGGTGGGGCGGTGTGCGCCTGTCGGTGCCCGCCGCCCCACCTGGCTGATCGTCCGTTTGCCCCGCCCGTCAGGTAGCTTCGAAGGTATGAACGGCGTGCGTACCCGTGGACTCTCCGGACTCCTGATCGCACTGGTGGTGGCCGCGCTTGCGGTCCTCTCCGTCGGCGTGCCACCGGCGCACGCCGCCACGGACATCTCGACCGTCGCGAACGCCCTGCGCGAGGACCCCGTGTACGTCGATCCGTCGATGTCCGGGCAACTGTCGCGGTCCGACGCCGACGCCCTGGCCGAGAAGATCGAGAAGGCGGACAAGCCCGTCTTCGTCGCGGTGCTCCCCGCGGACTTCCCCCAGGAGAACCTCTTCAGGAACCTGCGCGCCGCGACCGGCGTCACCGGCCTGTACGCGATCCGGCTCGGCGACCGGTTCAACGCGCAGGCCGACTCGTCGGTCCTGTCGAGCGAAGGCGTGCGGAACCTCGTCGGCAGCGTCCAGGGTGAGGCCACCACGCCCCAGCTGGAGAACTTCACCGACCGGGCCCTCCTCAACCTCGGCGGCTCCGCGCCCAGCAGTTGGAGCGAGGGCGGCGACGGCGGCGGG
Source organism: Streptomyces sp. NPDC050704 (assembly GCF_040654355.1). Classification (NCBI taxonomy): domain Bacteria; kingdom Bacillati; phylum Actinomycetota; class Actinomycetes; order Kitasatosporales; family Streptomycetaceae; genus Streptomyces; species Streptomyces sp. NPDC050704. The sequence goes on from NZ_JBFAHW010000176.1 coordinate 4,099, forward strand.
ACCGGCGTGCTGATCGGCGTCGGCGCGGCGCTCGTCGCGGGCGGCGCGGGCGCGTACACGCTCGTGCGCCGCAACCGCCGTAAGAAGGAGGAGGAGCTGCAGGCCGCGCTCGACAAGCTGCGCGTCGTCGTGGACGAGGACATCACCGCCTTCGGCGAGGAGCTCGAACGGCTCGACTTCCACCCCGCGGAGGCCGGCGCGGACGACGCGATGCGCGCCGACTACGAGCGTTCCCTCGACTCGTACGACAAGGCGAAGTCCTTCATGGCCGCGGCCACCCGCCCCGAGGAGGTGCGCGCCGTAACCCAGTCCCTGGAGGACGGGCGCTTCTCGCTCGCCGTCCTCGCCGCACGCCGCGAGGGCCGCCCCCTTCCCGACCGCCGGGCGCCCTGCTTCTTCGACCCGCGCCACGGCCCGTCGGTCGCCGACGCCACCTGGACTCCGCCGGGCGGGGCGACCCGCGAGGTCCCGGTCTGCGCCGCCGACCGGGCCCGGCTGGACGACGGCCTCGACCCGGCCGTCCGCGAGGTCGACACCGACTCGGGCCGCCGCCCCTACTGGGACGCGGGCCCGGCCTACGGCCCCTGGGCCGGCGGCTACTTCGGCGGCGGCATCCTCCCCGGCCTCCTGGTCGGCACGATGCTCGGCTCCATGATGGCCGGCCCGGCGTACGCGGCGGACTACGGCTCCGGATACGGGAACTTCGGCGGCGGATACGAGGGCGGCGATGTGTCCGGCGCCGACTTCGACTCCGGTGACTTCGGCGGCGGCTTCGGAGGCGGGGACTTCGGAGGCGGCGGGGACTTCGGCGGAGGGTTCTGAGGGGAGAGGGCGCTCGGCGGAGCCGCCGAGCCGTCGCGGGCATGGGTACGACCACGGGCCCGGCGCTGAGCGGCGCCGGGCCCGTGCTCGTACACGTACTGGAGTCGTGCGTCAGAGAGTCGCCGCCGCCGAGGCGATGGCCGAGGCGAAGGTGGAGACCTCGGTGTAGACGCCGGGGGCGTTGGGCTGGGCGCAGCCGATGCCCCAGCTGACTATGCCGACCTGGATCCAGGCGCCGGCGTTGTCCTTGCGGAACATCGGGCCGCCGGAGTCGCCCTGGCAGGTGTCGACGCCGCCGGCCGCGAAGCCGGCGCAGATCTCCTCGCTGTTGACGAGGCCCTCGTACTGGTCGTAGGAGCGGCAGGTGGCGTCGCTGACGAACGGCACTGTGGCCTTGAGCATGTAGCGCTGCTGAGCGCCGCCCTCGCGGGCCGCGCCCCAGCCGGCGACGGTGAAGTCACCGGTGTTGTACGCCGTGCTGGTGGCGATCTTCAGCGTCGGCAGGTTGATGGGCTGGGCGAGCTTGATGAGCGCCCAGTCCTTGCCGGTGCCGTTGTAGCCGGGTGCCTGGAGGACCCGGGTGGACCTGACCTGGACCCGGCCGGTGGTGGACTGGAGGTCCACGACACCGGCGGTGGCGGTGATGCTGGTGTTGGCGCCCGAGCCGCTCACACAGTGCGCGGCGGTGAGCACGATCTGCTGGGTGTAGAGCGCGCCGCCACAGCCCATCGAGAGGCGGACCATGAACGGGAACTCGCCCTGCGCGGCGCGGGTTCCGCCGACGACGGGCGCCGGGGCGGCCGTCGCGGGGGACACGGGCTGCAGGCTGACGACGGCGAGGGCGGCGGCGCCGGCGACCGCGCATCTCTTGAGAGCCTTGAGGAGGTTCTTCAACGTGATGCCTTCCGTGGGGGGTGGAAGTGAATGGAAGTGACATGCGCATGCCAAGCCTGAACGAAAAGGCCGAAACGAAAAGAAATGGCGTGTTCTATGGCATGAGCCGGTCAATTTCCGTTGAAGGATTATGAGAACGCCGGGAGCACCCCCACAAGGGGCGAAAACCAGCCACGCTGTTTTGGGTCAGTTCGCGTCCGGCAGAGCCAGCCACTCCTTCCACGACAGATCGCGCCCGATGAACCGCGGCCGCTCGAAGGGCCACGCCTCGGCGATCCACCGCGGTACGAGCGCGTCCAGATCCCGCTCCAGCTCGGTGCCCACCCGCTCGTCCACCACCCACCAGCAGATCTCGGCGTCGGCGCCCGCCTTCTCCGGCGGATCGATGTAGACGCACCCGTACTCGGTGGTGCCCGCGTCGTCGAACAACACGTAGTTGAAGGACTGATGAGCGGCGATCTCGGCCTCGTGCCGCTCCAGATCCTGCCTGTTCGCTTCATACGTCATGGTGGTGGAGGGCCACCCCCACGCCTCCCCGAAGATGGACCACAGTCGCTCGCGCGACCCCATCACGGCCGGATAGTCGATCGCGGCGTCGGCACCGGTGATCGGGCGCAGATGGTGCCCGCCGGGCACCTCGACACGCAGCGGATGGACGAAGTCAGCGGGCAGCCAGGTCATGCCCGGAGGCTAGCGGCCCACGGGTCGTCCCGCACCGGGATATTCCCCGGTGCGGGCCCTGTTGTCCGTCTGTCCGTTGGGTCGCCTGTCCGTCGAGTCGTCTACGGTGCCACCGCGGCGGCCTGCCTCCGCCGGGTCAGGCCGCCCACGACCAAGGCGAGTCCCACGAGTGCGAGACTCATCCACAACGGTGACCGATACCCCAGCCCCGCACCGATCACGACCCCGCCGAGCCAAGGCCCCACCACGGCACCGACGTTGAACGCGGCGGTGGCGATGCCGCCCGCCAGGGTCGGCGCACCGGTCGCCGCGTAAAGCACCCGCGAGATCAGCGTGGACCCGACACCGAACGACAACGCGCCCTGGACGAAGGCGAGCAGGACCGCCGCCACCGGGTTCCCGGCGGTCAGGGCGAAGACACCCCACCCGGCCGCCAACGCCACCCCGCCCACCAGCAGGACCGCGCCGGGCCGGGTGTCGGCGACCCGTCCCGCGACGGCGACCCCGACGAACGACCCGAGCCCGAAGAGCGCCAGCACGAGGGGCACCCAGCCCTCGCCGAGTCCGGCGACGCCGGTGACGAGCGGCGCGAGATAGGTGAAGGCGCAGAAGGTGCCCCCGTTCACCAACGCGCCGAGTACCAGGGCCACTTGAAGCCGCGGCTCACGCAGCACCCGCACCTCGCTCCGCACACTCGCACGAGCGCCCTGGGGCACCCCGCCCGGCACGGACCGTGCGATGGCGAACAGGGCCGGCAAGGACAGGACGACCACGGCCCAGAACGCCGACCGCCATCCCCGCAGCTGCCCCAGTAGCGCACCACCGGGAACCCCCACGACACAGGCGACGGTCACCCCGCTGAGCAGGACGGAGGTGGCCCGTCCCTTGGCGCCGTCCTCGACCATCCCGACAGCCGTCATCACGGCGACGGCCAGGAACCCCGCGTTGGCGAGCGCACCCACAACCCGGCTGACCAGCAGCACGGCAAAGCTGTCGGTGACCGCACCGACGACATGAACGACCAGAAAGGCGCCCAGGAACCCCAGCAGCGCCCACCGCCGCGACCACCGTCGGCTCACGACGGCCATCAACGGCGCCCCCACGACCATCCCCACGGCAAACGCCGAGGTCAGTGCCCCGGCGGCCGGAACGGACACCTGGAAATCCCTCGCGATGTCCGGCACAAGACCGGACAACATGAACTCGGAGGTCCCCTGCGCGAAGACAGCGAGACCCAACAGATACAGACCGAACGGCATGACAGAACTCCGCACACCCGAAACACTCGAAAACGGACACAATGCGCTGTGCGGCGTTCCGGTGGCGGTGGCGCAGACGTGCCTGAGCGCGCTCGAACACGATCAGGCAAGGAGCTTCAGCCCGACATCCCGCAGAGCCACCGGAGAGCCGGTGGCCGGAGTCTTGACGCCTCGGGGCTGGACATGGCGGCAGGCTAGCCGGAGCCGGTCTGCTCGATCCAGTCAATTACCGTCGGCGTGAACTGGAACTGGAACTGGAACTGGAACTGGAACTGGAACTGGAACTGGGGCTGGAACTGGGACTGGGACTGGGACTTTCAGACCATCGCCTCACGCCCCCTGAGCCGACCGGTCGAGGATCCACCGCCCCGAATGCCCGGGCGGGAGCGCCAGATCACCGCGTACCGCCGCGTAGTACCGCTCGCGGGCGGCACGCTGGCGGGCCAGCAGCGCCGACCAGGCCTCGGGGTCCTGGGTCCGCTCGGCCAGGAACCGTTCCATCTCCATGACCGCGACGACCCACTCGCGGGCCCGCTCCACCACGTCCGGGGAGCCCAGCATCAGCAGAGCCTCCCCGACCGGATCGCGGGCGTCGAGAGCCGAGGCCAGCTCGTGTGCCGCAGCCTCGGGGGCCAGGGGATGGGGATGCGGGTCGTTGCCGAGATGGGACGCGACCCGGTAGGTGAGGGTCACGGTTCTCTTCAACGCACGGGCGTAGTCGGAGTACACGGCCAGGCGCCGCTCCTCCCAACGCGCCGTCTGCTCGCGCCGGAACCGGGCCCGGTCCCCGCGCACGATGGCGAGATACGAGCCGAGGGCGCCGACGATCACGCCTATGAGGGCGGGGAGTTGCTGGATGAACGCGGACATCGGCGTACGGTAGCGCCCCTTGCGCCCTGTGCGAGGCTCCTCTCGACCTGCCCGCTCCACTAGGACAGAAGCTGTCCTACTTGCCCCCTACCGTGTCCTCATGGACAACACTCTCAAGGGCGTGGAGATCAAGGCCTTCGCAGACGCGGCGCAGTGGGAGGCCTGGCTGGGCGAACACCACGGGCTGCGCGGAGGGGTCTGGCTGAAGATCGCCAAGAAGGGGTCCGGCCGGACGTCCGTCACCAACGCGGAGGCCCTCGACGCGGCCCTCTGCCACGGCTGGATCGACGGTCAGCGCAAGGGACTCGACGAGTCGTACTACTTGCAGAGGTACACCCCGCGCAGGCCGGGCAGCCTCTGGTCACGGGTCAACGTGCGCAAGGTCGAGGCCCTCACCCAGGCCGGCCGGATGCGGCCCCCGGGGCTCGCCGAGGTCGAGGCCGCCAAGGCCGACGGCCGGTGGGCGGCGGCGTACGAGTCGCAGCGGAACGCCACGGTCCCGGACGACCTGGCCGCCGCGCTTGAGCGGAACCCTCGCGCGAGGGCCTTCTTCGAAGGGCTCGGCAGAACGGACCAGTACCTCGTCATCCTGAGCCTGTTGACGGCGAGGACGCCGGAGGTCAGGGCGGCCCGGCTGGCGAAGGCGGTCGCCGAGCTGGAGTCGGGGCGACGAGTGAAGTGACCGGCGCCGAAGGGCAGTTGGGTCGGCGTCGATGCGGCATGTGTGTGTTGGGGGGATGCCCGCCCCTGGGGCGGGCATCGGTCAACCCCTCTATGGCACCGGCCAGAGTGATGCCGACCCGGTGGATACAGATGCGGCTCCGGCCGCCGGGCTCACCGTCTCCGTCAAGCCGAGCGCCCGCCCTCCGGCAAAGGGAAGGGCGGGCGCGCTCGGCGTGCGGGCGAAACTTCGGCCTCAGCCTCAGCCGGCGTTCTTGATCGCCGAGATGTCGAAGCTCAGCTTGATCTTGTCGGAGACGAGCACGCCGCCGGTCTCCAGCGCCGCGTTCCAGGTGAGGCCCCACTCGGAGCGCAGGAGCTCCGCCTTGCCCTCGAAGCCGACGCGCTCGTTGCCGAACGGGTCCGTCGCGGAGCCGTTGAACTCCAGGTCGATGGAGAACTCCTTCGTGGTGCCGAGGACCGAGAGCTCGCCGGTGATGCGGTAGTCGTCGCCGCCCAGGGCCTCCGCCTTGGTGGAGCGGAACGTCATCGTCGGGAACTCGTCCGTCTTGAAGAAGTCCGAGCTCTTCAGGTGACCGTCACGGTCGGCGGAACCGGTGTCGACGCTGGCCATCGTGACGTCGATCGACGCGGTCGACTGCGACGGGTCCGTGCCGTCCAGGTGCAGGCTGCCGGTGAAGTCGAGGAAACCGCCCTTGACGTTGGTGACCATGGCGTGCCGGGCGACGAAACCGATCGCCGAGTGCGACGGGTCGACGGTGTAGTCGCCGGTGACGGCGGCCAGCTCGGGGCTCACCGCGGCCGGCGCGGCGGCATCGGGGGTGGCTGTGACTGTGGTGGCGTCTTTACGGCCGAAGAGACCCATGACCTGCTCCTTGGGGACGAGCCCCGGTCTTGCACCGAAGCTGTTGAACCTTCAACGACAGCGACCATAGACCTATTCCGTACGGGTTTCAACTGAAAGCATGACGTGTCGTGCCGATTACATTGAGTTGCCATCGGTTCATTCCTGATGTGGCCCGTTGTGCCTCTGGTGGGCACCCGGACACCTCGGGCACCATCGCCTGCCATGACTCCCACCCGCCGTACGTTCCTGCTGACAGCGGCTCTCACGGCGAGCCCGGCCCTCAGGCCCACCGCCGCCGCGTACGCCGCCGACGAAGGGGTGCATGTGGACGACGAGTACGACACCCTCCGCCACCGCTGGCTCGACATCGCCCTCGGCGCCGGATACGACCCGGCCACCGAGCCGTACGCCGCCCGCCTCGCCGAGACCGGCGAACTGGCCCGCGGCTTCCGGCAGACCATGGCCCCGGCCGCCACCTCGCTCTGGCCGGGCCACCCCTTCGACCCGCCGACCGGCATCACCCAGAGCTACGGCAGGCTGTGGACGATGACGCAGGCGTACGTCCAGGAGGGCGCCGGCTCGACCGGCGACGCGACCCTCCTGGCGGACATCCTCCGCGGCCTCGACCATCTCTCCGCGACCGTCTACAACCCCTCGACCACCCGCTACGGCAACTGGTGGGAGTGGCAGATCGGCAGCCCCCGCCTCCTCATGGACATCGTGGCCGCCCTCCACGACGAACTCACGCCCGCCCGGGTGGCCGCCGCCTGCGCCGCCGTCGACCACTTCATCCCCGACGCCATGCTCCGCGACTACTCGGGCACCTCGACCGGCGCCAACCGCGTCGACCTCTGCCGCTCCGTCGCCCTGCGCGGCATCCTCGGCCGTGCCCCCGAGAAGCTCGCGCTCGCCCGGGACGCCCTCTCGCCGGTCTTCCCGTACGTCACACAGGGGGACGGGCTGTACGCCGACGGGTCCTTCATCCAGCACACCTGGGTCGCGTACTCGGGGACGTACGGGCAGGTGCTGCTCGACGGGCTCGGCCGCCTCTTCGCGCTGCTGGCGGGCTCGTCCTGGGAGGTGACCGATCCCGGCAGACAGATCATCCTGGACAGCGTGGAACGGGCGTACGCGCCCCTGATCCACGACGGGTTGATGATGGACAGCGTCAACGGGCGTGCCATCAGCCGGGGTTACCTCAAGAGCGACGACCGGCAGGTCATGCGCAGCGACCACTTCCACGGTCAGGGGCTGATCGCCGCGATCGCGCTCCTCGCCCAGGGTGCGAGCGGGACGGAGCGCGAGCGCTGGCACGGGCGGATCAAGGGCTGGATCGAACGGGACACGGTCACACCGATCCTGACGGCACGTCAGTTCGGTGTCGCGGACCTGGCACGGCTCCACGAGGTCGCGGGCTCGGCGGTCGCGCCCGCACCCGAGCCGGTCGGCCACCGGCTCTTCGCCGCCATGGACCGGGCCGTCCACCGCCGCCCCGCCTTCACCGCGAACATCGCGATGGCCAGCGACCGGATCGCGTACTACGAGTGCGGCAACGGCGAGAATCCGCGCGGCTGGCACACGGGCGCCGGGATGCTCTACTGGTGGGCGGCCGGGCGCGGTGACCAAGCCGCGCAGTACACCGACTGGTTCTGGCCGACCGTCGACTGGTACCGGCTCCCCGGCACGACCGTGTCCACCAAGCGGCTCGCCGACCGGGCGGGCGGCGAGTGGGGCGAGCCCAAGCCCGCGGCGCGGTGGGTCGGTGGCACGACGGACGGGGAGTTCGCGGCGGTCGGGCAGCACCTGAAGGGCCTCGGATCGACCCTGGAGGCCCGCAAGTCGTGGTTCTGCCTCGCGGACGAGATCGTCTGCCTCGGCGCCGGGATCACGGCCACGGACGGCGTCCCGGTCGAGACGGTCGTCGACAACCGCAACCTGGGGGAGGCCGGCACCCAGACCTTCGTACGAGGTCCCGGCTGGGCCCACCTCGAAGGCCACGGCGGCTGGCTCGTCCCGGACCCGGCCGGTCTGCGCACCCTCCAGGAGGACCGCACCGGAGCCTGGTCCGACATCAACACCACCAGCACCACCGAGCGCCGTACCCGCCGCTGGCAGACCCTCTGGCTCGACCACGGCACGGACCCGGTGGACGCCACGTACGCGTACGTCGTCCTGCCCGGCGCCGCACGCCGTACGGTCGCCGCCCGCGCCGCCGACCGCCGCCGGCTGTCGGTCCTCGCCAACGACTCCGCCCGCCAGGCCGTGTCGGTGCCGTCCCTGGGCCTGACCGCCGCCAACTTCTGGCAGCCGGGCACGGCGGGCCCGCTCACCGCCTCGGCCGCCGCGAGCGTGCTCGTTCGCCACCGAGGCCGCACCGCTACCCTCTGCGTGAGCGAACCGCCGCGCACGGGCGAAGCCCTGGAGATCGTCTGGGACCACCCCGTACGCCGGGTCGTACGCGCCGGTCCTGCGGTCGAGGTGCTCGCCACCGGACGCCGGCTGAGGCTGCGCGTCACCCCGGGCAAGGCCTGCGCCACACATGAATGTGAGGTGGCTCTCAGCTGACGCCTTTGTGTGACCCCTACAAGGCGGGGGCCCTCTGAGCAGTCGGATCGCGTGCATGTGGTCGGGGTTCTGTTCAGGGGCACCAGTAAAACGGGCCGGAGACTGTTCGGAGTCGACGGCCCGCTTTCCTTGGTTGGCTTCGTAAGGTCGCTACATGACCGTTTTGGAAGAGACCGGATCCTCGGCCGGCGAACCCGCGGACGCCCGGGGGCGCGTGGCCGAACTGCACGCGATCCGTGCGGAGGCTCTTCGCGGCCCCAGTGACAAGGCGACCGCCGCGCAGCACGCCAAGGGCAAGCTGACCTCCCGTGAGCGGATCGAGCTCCTGCTGGACGCCGGTTCGTTCAACGAGGTCGAGCAGCTGCGCCGGCACCGGGCGACGGGCTTCGGTCTGGAGGCCAAGAAGCCGTACACGGACGGTGTGATCACCGGCTGGGGCACGGTGGAGGGCCGCACGGTCTTCGTGTACGCGCACGACTTCCGGATCTTCGGCGGCGCGCTCGGCGAGGCCCACGCCACGAAGATCCACAAGATCATGGACATGGCCATCGCGGCCGGGGCGCCCCTGGTGTCCCTGAACGACGGTGCGGGCGCCCGAATCCAGGAGGGCGTCAGCGCGCTCGCCGGTTACGGCGGTATCTTCCAGCGCAACACCCGCGCCTCGGGCGTCATCCCGCAGATCAGCGTCATGCTCGGCCCGTGCGCGGGCGGCGCGGCCTACAGCCCCGCCCTGACGGACTTCGTGTTCATGGTCCGCGAGACCTCGCAGATGTTCATCACCGGGCCTGACGTGGTCAAGGCGGTGACGGGCGAGGAGATCACCCAGAACGGCCTGGGCGGCGCGGACGTCCACGCCGAGACGAGCGGCGTGGCGCACTTCGCGTACGACGACGAAGAGACCTGCATCCACGAGGTGCGCTACCTGCTGTCGATGCTGCCGCAGAACAACCGCGAGAACCCGCCCCACGCGGCCTCCGAGGACCCGGCGGACCGCCGCTCGGACGTGCTCCTGGACCTGGTCCCGGCGGACGGCAACCGTCCGTACGACATGACCAAGGTCATCGAGGAGCTCGTCGACGACGGCGACTACCTTGAGATTCACGAGCGTTGGGCCCGCAACATCATCTGCGCGCTCGCCCGCCTGGACGGCCAGGTGGTCGGCATCGTCGCCAACCAGCCGCAGAGCCTGGCCGGTGTCCTGGACATCGAGGCATCGGAAAAAGCTGCACGCTTTGTCCAGATGTGCGACGCTTTTAACATCCCGATCATCACGCTGCTGGATGTCCCCGGCTTCCTGCCGGGTGTCGACCAGGAGCACGGCGGCATCATCCGCCACGGCGCCAAGTTGCTGTACGCGTACTGCAATGCGACCGTGCCGCGGATCTCGCTGATCCTGCGCAAGGCCTACGGAGGTGCGTACATCGTCATGGACTCCCAGTCCATCGGTGCCGACCTCACGTACGCCTGGCCGACGAACGAGATCGCCGTGATGGGCGCGGAGGGGGCGGCGAACGTCATCTTCCGCCGCCAGATCGCCGAGGCGGAGGACCCCGAGGCGATGCGCGTGCGCATGGTCAAGGAGTACAAGGCCGAGCTGATGCACCCCTACTACGCGGCCGAGCGCGGCCTGGTCGACGACGTCATCGACCCCGCCGAAACCCGCCAAGTCCTCATCCGCTCCCTGGCAATGCTCCGCACCAAGCACGCGGACCTGCCCTCCCGTAAGCACGGCAACCCGCCCCAGTAACCCGGCGGACCCATCGCGGCAACCCCGCGGACCTCTCTCTCACGGAGACTGAAACCTATGGACATCCCTGATATTCGCGTCGAGAAGGGTCACGCCGACCCGGAGGAAGTCGCCGCCATCACGGCCATCCTCCTGGCCCGCGCCGCCTCCGCGCCCGCAGCCGCCCCGGCCCACCGAGGCCGCGCCAAGGCTGGCTGGCGCCGCCTGGAGCGAGAGCCCGGCTTCCGGGCACCGCACAGCTGGCACGGATAGGCTGCGCCGCTGAGCCGTAGCTGATGAAGGGCCCCTCCCGTTGGAGGGGCCCTTCATCTTGTGCCTTGGCGGGGTCCGTTGGGGTGTGGGGTTCGTTCTTAGGCTGCGGGTCTGCTGTGGTTGCTCGCGCAGTTCCCCGCGCCCCTGAAAGACGGGGCTGCGCCCCTGTCTTTCGTCTTTAGGGGCGCG
>NZ_JBFAHW010000177.1:0-14441 GCF_040654355.1 Streptomyces sp. NPDC050704
CCAGCCGGCCTTCTCGGCGGAGCCGCGCACGCCGTGACACCAGGTCCGGAGCCGGCCCCGCGCCACGCGCCGTACGTATGGCCGCGCGGGCGGTGAGGCCGGTCAGCCCACCTTTTCGATACGGGCGTTGCGGATCAGGAACTTCCCGGGTTCGCGGACCTGCTCGAACGCCGCGTCGTTGAGCAGCGCGCAGCTGCCGGAGGTCGAGGTGACCTCCACGGTCGTGGACTTGTCGTTGTCGAGGTTGGTGACCTTCAGCTTCGTACCGGCCGGGAACTGGTTGCTGGACGCGGCCGGGGCGCCCGCCTCGCCGGAGAGGGTGACGGTGGAACCGGTGCAGACCTGCTCACCGCCGGCGACCGGGGCATCGCCGCCGGCTCCCTCGACGGGCGACTCCTGAGGCGTCCCTGCCTCCGCCCCTGCCCCAGCCTCTGCCCCTGCTTCCGAATCCGCTCCCGAATCCGAGTCCCCGACCGCGCATCCGGAGGCCTCCTGCTGCACCTTGATCTGGGCGATCACGGCCTCCCGGTTGGCGATCCGCGCCGCCGACTGCGCGTCCGGGGCGGCGCGCTGACCCTCGATGAACGTCTCGTTGTTCCCGAGCGCGGTGGCCAGTCCGTCGCAGACGACCGAGGACTGCTCCACGGGCGCCGCGTTCGACGTGGCGGCCAGGGCGAAGGCCCCTCCGCCGGCCACCGCCGCGGCGCTCACCAGCAGCGCGAGCTTCTTCTTCGGGCCGAGGGTTCTTCTGCGTGACATGCGCGGCTCCTGTCCCCGGCCGCCCCGGTCGGCGGCCGTCCGCCGCTATGTACGAGATATCGAACGGGGTTACTCAGTGGTTAACACGAGTCACTCAAGTGACGTAGATCACACGGGAGTTGAGTGAACGGCGACGCGATGACCACGGACGGAACGGGTTTGCCGGGGTCGGAGGCGCGGCCGGGTCCGCCGCTGTCCGCGTAGAGCACGACTCCGGCCGCGACGGCCGCGACGAGGGCGACTCCCACCGCGCTCCCGGCCACCAGCCGGGTCCGCCGTCTTCTGCGCAGCCGCTCCCGCTCGGCCACCCACTGGGCGTAGGGGTCGGGCGGCCTGTGCGGCATTCCTTGATCACCGAAGCTCATGGCGGCGGAGAGTAACAGTGGAGGAGGCCCTCGGTCCCGTCTCCCGACAAATCGTCAACTGGTAGTACAGATGGGCGGGATCAGCGCCCCATGGCATCCCGCACGGCCTCGTCCGTACGCGCCACGACGGCGGTTCCGTCCTCCGCGGTGATGATGGGCCGCTGGATGAGCCGGGGATGCTCGGCCAGCGCCTTGATCCACCGCTCCCGCGAACCGGCGTCCCGGGCCCACTCCTTCATCCCCAGTTCCTTCGCCACGGCCTCCTGGGTCCGGGTGATGTCCCACGGCTCAAGCCCCAGCCGCTCCAGGACGTCCCGGATCTCACCCTCACTCGGCACGTCCTCCAGGTACCGGCGCACGGTGTACGCCACACCCTCCTCATCCAGCACCTTGATGGCACTGCGGCACTTCGAACAGGCCGGATTGATCCAGATCTCCATGCCGCACAAGGTACGCGAAACACCGTGCCGCTCACTGGTCACGGCACCGCCCAAAGCCCTTCTGGCCAGGGGCGATTGTCAGTGGGCCGCAGTAGAATAGAAGCAGTGTTCGAGGGTGCCGCCGGAGACGCCGGACGGTTCCCTGACCGCGACAGGAGGATGCCTGTGCCCGCTGCCGCACTCATGCCGCTGCCCACCCAGTCCACGTCGAAGAGGGCCGTTCCGCTCGACCGGCCGTACGAGCCCGTCGAGAAGCGCCCGCTGCCGCCGGGTCGTCCACGCGACTGGTACATCACGCACAACCGCCGCCTGAAGGCGATGCGGCTCGCCATCGCCCTGCTCGACTCCGGCGTCTACGTACCCAACCAGGCCCGCAACGAGACGATCCACCGCACGGCCGAACTCATCGGCGTCCACCCGCCGTCCGACACGACGTGCCACATGGTCCGGGCACTGATGAGGTACGCGCGCTGAGCCCACGCGGAGTGCGCCGCCTGTTCCCGGGGGACAGGCGGCGCACGGGTGTCCGGCACCCGCGGACACCCACCCGGACACGCCTACCCGGACGCCAACTCCCGCTCCAGCGGCGTCCGGAAGCGCGGGGTGACCCGGGTCGGGGCCAGCCAGGCGGTCAGACGCGCGGCCTCCGTCTCGATGGCCGCCCGCGCCTCCTGACCGACCCCCTCGGTGTCCAGCAGCCGCCACACGAGTTCGCCGTCGGGGCGCTGGGCCCAGCCCCCGACGATCCGGCCGTTCCACCACACCGTCGGCCCGATGTTCCCGCTGCGGTCGAAGAGGGCGGGCCGCGCCTTTGGTGCGCAGTACCAGTCCCGGTCCTGCCAGCCCATGGCCGTCGGATCCAGAGCGGGTAGCAGCGCCGCCCACGGCTCACCGGCCCCGACGGGTTCCACCGAGTCGGCGAGCACGTACCCCACGCCCTCGTCGACCGACACGGCCACCGCCCCCACCGCGGTCAGCGCGGCCCGCACCTCGGTGACCTTCCACCCCGTCCACCACTTCAGATCGGCTTCCGTGGCCGGCCCGCAGGCGGCGAGCCAGCGCCGCACCAGCTCGGCCTGAGCCCCGGCGACCGGCAGCTCGGGGTACGGAGGAGCGATCGCCCACCGGAACTGCGTGGACGTCCACGACCCCAACGGCCGCCCGCGCACCACCCGCCCCTCGACCCCCAGCACCCGCAACAACTGTGACGAAACGGTGTGCACGCCCTCGTAACTCTTCCCCGCCGCGTAGACGTATTGCTCCCTCAACCGCGGCTCGTCCCGCGCCAGTTCGGCCGCGGTCGCCTGCCCCCGCCGGGCCAGGGCGGCCAACGCCGAGGTCTCCACCTCCGCGAGCCACTCCGCGTCCGGCGCCCCCGCCTTCGCCATGTTCTTGATCAGCGAGGCCCGTTGCCGCGCGGCGAAGGCGATCCCGGTGGACGCGTGCACCACGGCGACGAGTTCGGTGGGAAACACGAAGACGGTGTGCCGCATGCCGTGCATCCGCACCAGCGTGCCGTCCTCGTACAGGGCCCGCTCAAGTTCCGCCACGGTCTTCGACGCGTCCACGAGCCGCGCCCCGACGCCGAGGAACACGGTTGCGGGATCCGTCCCGTGCAGCGCGACCAGCGAGGCCCCGACCTCCTCCGGCGTGGCCGCCCGCGCGGTTACCGCCAGCCGCTGCCCGACCCCGAGCCGGGCCCGCCGCTCGGCCACCCCGATGTACCGCCGTTGTTCACTCACGCCGCCACGCCTCCGCCGTCGTCCCGGTCCACCGGCCTGGTCCGCTGTCCTGAAGGGGAGCAACTCCAGGCGAGCGTCAGGCTATCGTGCCTAACGAACTGAGGTTCGACTGAACGAAAGGGGACCCATGGCCGGGCCGACCTCCACACCGACATCCGCACCGACGTCCACAGCGACACCCACTCCGGAGCAGCGCGTGGCGCAGGTGTTCGTCGAACTCGCCGGAAGCGCCGTCACCGACCCCGCCGATCCGTCCGGTCTCTTCGCGAGGCTCGCGGCCCACAGCACACGGCTGCTTGGCCTCTGCGCCGCGACCGTCCTGTACGTCCCCGACGAGCGGGACGCTCCGCAACTGACCGTATCCGAGGGAGAGTTATCGCGGCTGGAGCGACAGGCCGTGGAGTGGGCCGAGGGGCCGGCCCACGAGTGCCACCGCTCCGGCGAACGCGTACCGGACACCGCGCTCGACGGTGACCGGGCCCGGCAGCGGTGGCCGCGCTACACGGCCCGCGCGCTGGACCTCGGCTACCGGCGCACCGCCGCCCTGCCCCTCCTCGGCCCCACCGAGGACACCGCCGTCGACACCGACGGGGACACCGATGTGTTCGGTGCCCTCGTCCTCTTCACCTCCGGGACGACCCCGCTCACCGACGACGTACTCACCCTCGGCCGGTCACTCGCGGACATCGCAGGCGTCGTCCTGGCCCGCGACCGCGAGGTACGTGAGAGCCGGGCCCTCGCCGACCAGCTGGGCCAGGCCCTGACCAGCCGCATCGTCATCGAACAGGCCAAGGGTGTGCTCGCCGCCCGCCTCTCGCTCCCGGTCGACGCCGCCTTCACGGTCCTGCGCGCCCACGCCCGCTCCCACCGCCGCCGCCTCCCGGAGGTGGCCCGCGAGGTGGTCGAGGACGGGCTGCGTATCGAGCCGGAGTAGCGCTCCGGGCCGCCAGGAGCCCCGGCCTCTGGTCGCTGGAAGCCCCGAACTCTGGCCGCTAGGAGCCCTGCGGCGCCGCCGACTCGTGCGGCTTCTTCGACTCCTTCGGAGCCCGTGCCGCGGCGATCGCCTCACGCAGCGCGTCCTCCTCCGCCTGGTTCAGCGAGGTCTGCACCAATTGGCCGCCGTACTGCGCGAGTTGAGGGATCACCTTGTCCTCGGCCGCGCGCTTGACCAGCGCGAAGACCGCGGCCGCACCCGGTCGCAGATTCCGGCTGAGCTCCTTCATGAAGTCGTCGTTGATGCCGGTGTCCGTGACCGCGCCGCCGGCCGCACCGGCCGCCGCGCCCACCGCCGCACCGAGCAGCGGCGCGAGGAAGAGCAGCCCGATCACCCCGCCCCACAGCGCACCCCCGGCCGCGCCCACGGCGGTGTGGTTGACCGCCTGGTGCAGCTTGATCTCTCCGTCGTCGCGCCGCTCGACGACCACCGCGTCCTCCAGCTCGACCAAATGCTCCTTGGAGAGCGCGAACAGCTTGTCGCGTACCTGATTGGCGGTGGCGAGGTCGTCGTAGGCGACAACGAACAGATTGCTCATCCCGGTACACCTCATATGTCGATTTTTGTGCTGATTTTTTTCGACTCTAGGGTGTGCCGTGGGCCCTCGCACTCGGACCCGGCCATTATTCGTTTCCACCGGGCAGGCATCACCCGGCATCCTGAGGGCTACTCTCAACCCACCGACGGGCCGGTGCACATACCTGGCACCGCGTCGGACATCTCAAGGTCCCACCACTCACGCACAAGGAGACCCAGCATGGGTACCTTGGTCATATTGGCGATCCTCGCTCTGGTCGTCCTAGGTTTCAGCAACCCCGTCTGGTGGCTCGCCGCGGTCGCCCTGGTCTACCTGCACGTGCGCTACGGCCGCACCGGCCAGGGCTCCCCGGGCTCGTCGAAGGGCGGCCCCTCGGGCTCTTCCGGCTCGGGGTCGCGGATGGACACCAGCTACAGTGCGTACCGCCGGCGCCGCGACCAGCAGGCCAGGTGGGAGCGCCGCTACCGCCGTGAACGCCCCTGGATGGCCCGGCGTAAGGGCAGTTAGCCCAGGCCCGGTGCGCCCCAGACGGGGAACCACCGGCCCAGGTCCTGCTCCACTCGCAGGTCGTTCCCGAGTACCGCCCTGACCTGCAACTCCAGCGCGTTGTCGCGCCGCTCGCCGCCCTCGGGCAGCGGCGCGAACGGGTAGAAGGTCCCGCGCTTGTAGAGGTAGACGAGCCCGAGCCGCCGCCCCTCGCCGTCGCGGAAACCGACCGCCGAGCACAGCAGCTGCGGTCCGAAGCCACTGCCCTCCAGCGCGCTGTTCACGGCGTGCAGATCACCGACGAGCGCGGGCAGCTCGTCCGGTCCCCGCCGCGACACCAGCCAGGTGTACCCGTAGTCGTCCCGGCTCACCTCCACCGGCGGCCCGGTGCGCTCCGAGTCCGCGTCGAGCAGCGCCCGCACTTCCTGTCGTACGTCGTCGAAGGCGGCCCCCTCGACGCTCGCGAAGCACACCGAGCCGTGCCCGGTGGGGGTGAACCCGGCCGCCGCCTCCAGGGTCACGGCGGCCGACGGCAGCCCGAAGAGCCGGTCGAGGTCGGGGGCGACGGGCTTGGTGCGCCCCAGGAGGATGTCCAGCAGCCCCATGCCGCTCATGCCTTCCCGGGAGTCCCGGGAGTCCCGGGAGCCGCCGCCTCGCCCAGCTCGCCGGAGATCCGCGCCAGTTGATCGAGGCGCTGCTCCAGGCTGGGGTGGGTCGACAGGAGCCGGGCCGGACCCGGGTGGGCGCCCAGCGCGGGCGTGAAGTAGAAGGCGTTGAAGGCCTGCGCCGTCCGCAGGTCCTTCGTCGGGATCCGGGCGATGTCCCCCGATACCTTGGCGAGCGCGGAGGCCAGCGCCGAGGGCCGCCCGGTGAGCAGCGCCGCCGCCCGGTCCGCGGCCAGCTCCCGGTACCGGCACAGCGCCCGGATGAGCAGGAAGCTGATCATGTACACGGCTGCGGAGACGCCCATCACCGCCGAGAACACCACGGCGGTGTTCTGGTCCCGCCGCCCGCCGCCGAACAGCTGCGAGTAGAAGGCGAACCGCACGACGAGTCCGGCGATCACCCCGAGGAACGAGGCGATGGTGATCACCGCGACATCCTTGTGCGCCACATGCGACAGCTCGTGCGCGAGCACGCCCTCCAGCTCCGCCGGCTCCAGCCGCCGCAGCAGCCCGGTGGTCACACAGACGACGGCGTTGTCGGGGTTGCGTCCGGTCGCGAACGCGTTCGGCATCTCCATGTCGGCCACGGCGACCACGGGCTTCGGCATGTCCGCGGTCGCGCACAGCCGGTCGATCACCCCGTGCAGCTGCGGATACTCCTCGCGCTCGACGACCCGCCCGTGCATCGCGTACAGCGCGATCCGGTCCGAGAACCAGTACTGGGCGCCGAGCAGCGCCGCCGCGATCACCACGACCAGCACCCAGGACTTCAGCAGCACGATCAACACGGCCACGAACACCACGTACAGCAGCCCGAGCAGGAACAGCGTGACCCCCATCCGCACGGTCAGCCGTCGATCGGCCTGGAAGCGGCTCTTCATCACGATCACCCACACCTTCAACGGGGCATTCACCCCGATTCCAGTGTGCACCTGGGCATTTCCATGAAGAGGTACCGATCGGCCCCGCAACCGGCAAAAACACGGGAGCCCCGCCAGTACCCGTGAGGGTGGCGAGGCTCCCGTAGGACTGACTGCCTACCTGTCGGTCACACGTCGTAGTAGAGCTCGAACTCGTGCGGGTGCGGACGCAGCTGCAGCGGAGCGATCTCGTTCGTGCGCTTGAAGTCGATCCACGTCTCGATCAGGTCGGACGTGAAGACGTCGCCCGCGAGCAGGAACTCGTGGTCGGCCTCAAGGCGGTCGAGGACGGCCGGGAGCGAGGTCGGGACCTGCGCGACGCCCGCGTGCTCCTCGGGAGCCAGCTCGTAGAGGTCCTTGTCGATCGGCTCGGCCGGCTCGATCTTGTTCTTGATGCCGTCGAGGCCGGCCAGCAGCAGCGCCGAGAAGGCGAGGTACGGGTTGCCGGAGGAGTCCGGGGCACGGAACTCGACGCGCTTGGCCTTCGGGTTCGAGCCCGTGATCGGGATGCGCATGGCCGCGGAGCGGTTGCGCTGCGAGTAGACCAGGTTGACCGGGGCCTCGAAGCCGGGCACCAGGCGGTGGTACGAGTTCACCGTCGGGTTGGTGAAGGCCAGCAGCGACGGGGCGTGCTTGAGGATGCCGCCGATGTAGAAGCGGGCGGTGTCCGACAGGCCCGCGTAACCGGCCTCGTCGTAGAACAGCGGGTCGCCGTTGGCCCAGAGCGACGAGTGGATGTGCATGCCCGAGCCGTTGTCACCGAAGATCGGCTTCGGCATGAAGGTCGCGGTCTTGCCGTTGCGCCAGGCGACGTTCTTCACGATGTACTTGAAGAGCTGGAGGTCGTCGGCCGCGGCGAGCAGCGTGTTGAACTTGTAGTTGATCTCGGCCTGTCCTGCGGTGCCCACCTCGTGGTGCTGGCGCTCGACCTGGAGACCGGACCTGCCCAGCTCCAGGGAGATCTCGGCACGCAGGTCGGCGAAGTGGTCGACCGGCGGGGTCGGGAAGTAACCGCCCTTGTAGCGGACCTTGTAGCCGCGGTTGTCCTCCAGCGCACCGGTGTTCCAGGCGCCCGCCTCGGAGTCGATGTGGTAGAAGGACTCGTTCGACTTGGTCTCGAAACGCACGCTGTCGAAGACGTAGAACTCGGCCTCGGGGCCGAAGTACGCGGTGTCGGCGATGCCGGTCGACGCGAGGTACGCCTCGGCCTTCTTCGCCACGTTGCGCGGGTCACGGGAGTACTGCTCGCCCGTGATCGGGTCGTGGATGAAGAAGTTGATGTTGACCGTCTTGTCCTTGCGGAACGGGTCGACACGCGCGGTGGACAGGTCGGCGCGGAGCGCCATGTCGGACTCGTGGATGGCCTGGAAGCCGCGGATCGAGGAGCCGTCGAAGGCCAGTTCCTCGGTCGGGTCGAAGGCCTCTGCCGGCACCGTGAAGTGCTGCATCACGCCAGGCAGGTCGCAGAAGCGGACGTCGACGAACTTGACGTCCTTATCCGCGATGAACTTCTTGGCCTCGTCGGCGTTCTGGAACATCCAGCTCCTCCTACTCCCGACCATGTCCGACCGGGGTGGTAGTTCGTTCGTGCGGCCAGTGCGGTGGCACACGCTGAGCCCGACTTTAGGGACGGGTGATTTCTCAAGCGTGACCCATTTGTTTCGCCCAAGTTAACCGACCCCTGCTCGAAGAGCCCCTCCTGTCCGTATACCAAAACGCGCGCAGTACCGTGGACGGGTGGACAACAGGCATGCAATCGGATCGTGGCTCTCCGGACCCCGCGCGGCCGCGGAGGAGGCCGGTGTCGACTTCGGATACCGCGGCGAGCAGCTGGGCCTGCCCGAGTCGGGCCCCGGGTCGATCGCCCGCCCCGGCCGGCGCCTCGGCGCCCTCGCCGTCGACTGGGGCCTGTGCCTCTTGATCGCATACGGCCTGATCACTGACGGCTACGGCCAGGCGACCGGAAACTGGGCACTGCTCATCTTCTTCGCGCTGGGCGTCCTGACCGTCGGCACGATCGGCTCCACCCCGGGCAAGCGCCTGTTCGGCCTCCGAGTGCTGGCCCTGGACACCGGCACCGTCAACCCCCTCCGCGCCCTCCTGCGCACGGCCCTCCTGTGCGTAGCCCTCCCGGCCCTCATCTGGGACCGCGACGGCCGAGGCCTCCACGACCGCCTGGCCCGCACGGTCGAGGTCAGGATCTGACCGGCCGAACTTCGATACGTGGAAGGGGGCGCCCGGAGTGATCCGGGCGCCCCCTTCCACGTACAGGATTCGGGTCAGCGCATTTTGGGGCCGCCGCGAGGCATCCGCATCCCCTTGGGCATCGGCCCCTTGGGAAGCGGCATGTTGCTCATCAGGTCACCCAGCGCCCGCAGCCGATCGTTCGTCGCGGTGACCTGAGGACCACTCAGGACCCGCGGCAGCTTCAGCATCGTCGTGCGGAGCTTCTTGAGCTCCACCTGGCCCTCACCCGTGCCGACGAGAATGTCGTGCACCGGCACGTCCGCGACGATGCGGGCCATCTTCTTCTTCTCGGCGGCCAGCAGGCTCTTCACCCGGTTCGGGTTGCCCTCCGCGATCAGCACGATGCCCGGCTTGCCGACAGCCCGGTGCACCACGTCCTGGCTGCGGTTCATCGCCACCGCCGGTGTCGTCGTCCAGCCGCGCTTCATGTTGTCGAGCACCGCCGCCGCCGCGCCCGGCTGGCCCTCCATCTGACCGAAGGCCGCCCGCTCGGCCCGGCGTCCGAAGACGATCGCCGTCGCGAGGAAGGCGAACAGAAGGCCGAGAATGCCGAGATAGATCGGGTGACCGATCCAGAAGCCGATCGCGAGGAAGACACCGAGGGTGACGATTCCGACAGCCGCGAGTACAAGACCGATTTTTGAGTCGGCCTTGCGGGTCATCTTGTAAGTCAGGGCGATCTGCTTGAGCCGCCCGGGGTTCGCAGCGTCCGCTGCGGGTTCCTTCCTCGCCATGCCGTGAAGTCTACGTGTCGCGGGAAGCGCCGACGACGGCGGTGCCGGGTCGGCCTTCACCACGGGCCCTGCCACCGGCCTTCGTCGGCTCAGGAGCGAGTGGTGAGCGACTGCTCCAGTACGCGCTGCGCCTCGACCCGGTCCTTGGCGCGGCGGCGGTCCTCCAGGACGGAGGTCCAGGCGTTGCGGCGGGCGGTGCGCTGGCCGTTGCTCATGAGCAGGGACTCGACGGCACGGAGTGCATCGGTGAAGGACGGAATCGCTGTGGCGCGTACGGGCGTGGCCTGCATTGTGGAGGTCCCCCCTCGGGATGGCGGCTCTGGCTAGGGATGTACCTGGCGTAAGAGCACTGTCACTGAATGGTGTTACCAGGGCGTGACCGACCGGTCAAACGCCAGTGAAACCTTGATATGCAGGCTCGAAACACTGACGCGGCCCTGATGGTGGCCCCCAGCTGCGGGGACGGTCAGGACCGCGTCGTATTGGCCATTACTCGCCGGTAGTTTCTTGTGCTCAGATTCACACGCCTGTGGCACTGCGTGCCATCGCGCACGTCACGCGCGCTTGTACGGATTCGTGCGCGCGGCACGGAGTACGACTTCACGCCGAACTCCGTGTCGGGCCGCCTCGGGCCGTTTCAGGCAGCGTCAGACGGCCTGCGAGGCGACGTACGCGCCCCGCTTCTCGATCGCCATCTGGTAGAGGCGTCCGGCGCGGTACGAGGAGCGGACCAGCGGGCCCGACATGACGCCGGAGAAGCCGATCTGCTCGGCCTCGTCCTTCAGCTCCACGAACTCGTGCGGCTTGACCCAGCGCTCCACGGGGTGGTGGCGCACGGTCGGCCGCAGGTACTGCGTGATGGTGATCAGCTCGCAGCCCGCGTCGTGCAGCTGCCGGAGCGCCTCGCTGACCTCTTCGCGGGTCTCGCCCATGCCGAGGATCAGGTTCGACTTCGTGACCAGGCCGTAGTCGCGGGCCTCGGTGATGACCTTCAGCGAGCGCTCGTAGCGGAAGCCCGGGCGGATGCGCTTGAAGATCCGGGGGACCGTCTCGACGTTGTGCGCGAAGACCTCGGGGCGCGAGGAGAAGACCTCGGCCAGCTGGTCCGGCTCGGCGTTGAAGTCGGGGGCGAGGAGTTCGACCTTGGTGCGGCCGGACTCGCGGGCGGCGGTCTGCGCGTGGATCTGGCGGACCGTCTCCGCGTACAGCCAGGCGCCGCCGTCTTCGAGGTCGTCGCGCGCGACACCCGTGATCGTCGCGTAGTTCAGGTCCATCGTGACGACGGACTCGCCCACGCGGCGCGGCTCGTCGCGGTCCAGCGCCTCGGGCTTGCCGGTGTCGATCTGGCAGAAGTCGCAGCGCCTCGTGCACTGGTCGCCGCCGATGAGGAACGTGGCCTCGCGGTCTTCCCAGCACTCGTAGATGTTGGGACAGCCCGCCTCCTGGCAGACCGTGTGCAGGCCCTCGCTCTTCACGAGGTTCTGCATCTTGGTGTATTCGGGACCCATTTTCGCCCGGGTCTTGATCCACTCGGGCTTGCGCTCGATGGGGGTCTGGGCGTTCCGGACCTCCAGGCGCAGCATCTTGCGTCCGTCGGGTGCGACTGCGGACACATCGGCTCCCTGTAGCTTCGATTCTTCGGCGTACACCAGGGTACGCCCGTGCGGTTCTCGGTCCCCGTGGTGGGCAACCTTCGGGAACGGGGGTGCATTCCCTGGGGTTTCCTCGCCCCCGCCGCCCTTACCCGTCCCGTCCTTCTGGGGCTCCGCCCCAGACCCCGTGGGGTGAGTTGTCGGGTGCGGGTCCGCTGTGGCTGGTCGCGCAGTTCCCCGCGCCCCTGGAGGGCGGGGCTGCGCCCCTGCCCTAGGCCGTGGCCCGTTCGATCTCTCGTGGCCTCAGCTCCGCATTCCCCAGCACATCCCCCAGATGCCGCTCCACCACGGGCAGGACCTCCGCGATGGTGACGGGGCGGCCCAGCTCGTAGGCGAGCGACGTGACCCCCGCGTCACGGATTCCGCACGGGATGATCTTGTCGAAGGAGGATGTGTCCGGGTTCACGTTCAGGGCGAAGCCGTGCATGGTGACGCCCTTGGCGACCCGGATGCCCACGGCGCAGATCTTGCGGTCCTCGCGACGCTGCCCCGCGTTGGAGGGCGCGTACTCGGGCCCGTCGAGCCGCGGGTCGAACTCGTCGTCGGTCAGCCGCGGGTCGAGATCGAGGGCGAGGCCGCCGAGCGAGGGACGCTGCGACACCGGGTCACCGAGGACCCAGACGCCCGCCCGGCCCTCCACCCGGCTCGTCTCGATGCCGAACTCCGCACAGACGCCGATCATCGCCTCTTCGAGACGGCGGAGGTGGGCGATGACGTCGACCGGGCGGGGCAGCTTCTGGATCGGGTAGCCCACGAGCTGGCCCGGGCCGTGCCAGGTGATCTTGCCGCCGCGGTCCACGTCGACGACGGGGGTGCCGTCGAGGGGGCGCTCGTTGTCCGCCGTACGCCGGCCCGCCGTGTAGACGGGCTGGTGCTCCAGGAGCAGACAGGTGTCGGGGATCTCGTCCTGGAAGCGGGCCGCGTGCACGCGGCGCTGCTCGTCCCAGGCCTCCTGGTACTCGACGGCGTCCGCACCGAAACCCATCCGGACGAACCGCAACTCACTCACGGCAAGCGCCTCCCTGGAAGCACTGGATGCATTCATAAGGCACGCAACGTGCCCCTGCCACTGTACGTCCGGCCGATGCCCGTCAGCCGTGGGGTCAATCCTCACACGATCGGATGAATGCGTGTCGAAGTGTGCGATCGCTTGCTTACGGAGCGCTACATTCGCGCCGTTCACGAGGCCAATAAGGGCTGCTCAAGGCAAGGCGGCCGACCTCGCCCGGGCCTGTCCTGACAGGTCCCCAGCACGGAAGGCAGGAGTTCGCACCGCAGATGACGGAACGACCCGCGCAGCGCACCCCCAATCGTCAGCTCGCCGCGCTTATCGCAGAAGCGGGGTTCTCCAACGCGGGACTCGCCCGCCGAGTGGACCAGCTCGGCCTCGAACACGGGCTCGATCTCAGATACGACAAGACATCGGTGACCCGCTGGCTGCGCGGCCAGCAGCCCCGGGGCACCACACCCGCGCTGATCGCCGAGGTCTTCACCCGCCGCCTGGGCCGCCGGCTCACCGCACAGGACCTCGGCCTCGACGCGTGCGCCCCGGTCTACGCCGGTCTGGAGTTCGCCGCCACACCCGAGGAGGCCATCGACATCGTCGGCGGCCTGTGGCGCAAGGACTCCGGGAGCCATGCGGAGCTGCGCAAGATCGCGTTCACCCCGGCGGGACTCGTCGTGCCCAGCCGGGACTGGCTGATCGGACGCGCCGACGACCGGGTGAGCCGCGGCGACCCCGCGACCGTGCGCGTGCCCGTACAGGGCCGCCCGCCGGCCGTTCCCCGGCAGCGCACGCAGACCGAGCGCGGGCCCGGGCAGCGGGTGACCCAGGGCGACATCGCGGCGCTGCGCTCGGTCGGTGAGCTGTTCCGGGCGCTCGACCACGCCTACGGCGGCGGACACGCCCGGCAGGCCCTGGTGCGCTATCTGGAGCACGAGGCCGAGCCCATGCTGCGCGGCACGTACGGCGAGCAGACCGGGCGCCGGCTGTTCGCGGCCGCGGCCGACCTCACCCGCCTGGCCGGCTGGACGTCGTACGACATCGCCGCGCACGGCCTGGCCCAGCGGTACTTCGTGCAGGCGCTCCGGCTCTCGCAGGCGGCGGGGGACCGGGCGTACGGCTCCTACGTGCTCGTGACGATGAGTCGGCAAGCCGTCTATCTGGGGCACGGCCGGGAGGCGGTGCAGCTGGCGCGGGTCGCCCAACAGGGTGTCGGCTCGGCCGCGCCGCCGGTCGTGCAGGCGCTGCTGTACGCGGTCGAGGCGCGCGGGCACGGAGTGCTGAGCGAGGTGCGGGCGTGCACGGCCTCGCTGGTGCGGGCCGAGCGGGCCCTGGAGGCGGCCAGGCCCGGCGACGAGGTCCCGCACTGGGCGCGCTTCTTCGACGAGGCGCAGCTCGCCGACGAGTTCGCGCACTGCCACCGCGACCTCCAGCAGTACCGGGCCGCCGCCCAGCACGCGGAACGCTCACTCCAGCTGCGCGCGCCCGGCTACGCCCGCAGTCGCCTCTTCTGCCGCGTCGTCCTCGCCACCGCCCGCCTGGGCCTCGGCGAACTCGACCAGGCCTGCCAGCTGGGCGCGGAGGCGGCGGCCCAGGCCGGGGAGATGCGGTCGGTGCGGGCCCTGGAGTACGTACGCGACTTCGAGCGACGGCTGGAACCGTACCGGGACGCGGCGCCGGTGCGGGGGTATCGCGACAAGGTCGCGGCTCTTGGCTGACGGCTCGCTCCGCGGGGAGGGCGGTATTCGGGCTCCGGGCCGTCCGTGGCCGGCCGCGCCCGGGCGGCGGAGCCGCATGTGTCTCGCCCCCACCGAGGACCGACAGGCACCCGGCGCGGGCTTCACCCACGAGTACGGCGACATCGTGCGGATCTCCAGCCCGCGACTCGGCGCTCTG
>NZ_JBFAHW010000178.1:0-14344 GCF_040654355.1 Streptomyces sp. NPDC050704
GGTACCCGCTCCGCGGGTACCACATCGCTGCGCGATGTGCAAGGGGGGCGGTCGCTGCGCTCCCACTGCCGGTGCTGCGCACCGGCTGGATCCCTTCGCTGCGCTCCGGGATCCGGTGGGGCCGGCCGCTGCGCGACCGGCGCGGCGCGCGGTGCGCGCTCGCCCGCTTGAGGGACTGTCAGGTGCGGTTGGTTGGGTGTCCGGTTGGGGAGTTGAGGAGTCCTGCGGACTCCTGGGCGGGTCCGCTGCGCTCCCCCGCCTGACGGTCCTTCCGGCTGCGCCTCCAGAACCTTGGGCCCGCTGGCGCGGGCCGGGCTGACTGCGAGGGGTGGAGGTCGCTCGTGCGGGTTTCAGTGTAGCGGCTGCATCAGATTGATGCAGCATGTAGAATTGGGAGAAACACAGCACACCCCATCGCTCATTAGAACAGGGAGTAAGCTACTCGCTCGGAACGTCCCAGGTGGGAGGGTCCTCTTGGCGGCGGCGGAACTTACCTGTTACACCGAGATCTCCTCTGGCTGCCAAATAGAAATCATCTCTTCTCTCTTGATATTCCCTGTATGCTGATCCCCATTCGTCGCTAGTCCCAGAGTGGGCGGGCTGTACAAGAGTTTCGAGTTTCCAAGCGCTACGCCGCAAGGCCCTGGCGGTCAATATTGTTGTCGAATCTCCCATTAAAAGGAGTGACTCAAACGCATGGTTACATTCCGCATTGAGTTGGGCAAGGGCTTCCCGTCCTTCTTCCAGGCTGATGGACCTAGCGACCTGGAAAATTCCTTTAGTTGCCGCCATTCTCTCCAGTACAGCGATGAACCTATCGATCTCCTTGACATAAGCCAGGTATGACGCCAGGCGGTGCTCATCCCATCGAGTTGCCAGCTGCCTGGTCCACCGACTTCTCTCATGCAGGCTTGCGAGAACGTAAGAAGAAGCTGCTCCCACAAGAACTCCGACTAGTGTAAATAACTCGCCCATTCCTCCTCTTTCCCCCGTGAGCATCGATTAATGTATTCCCAATATTTGGCCGAATCATTCCAGCCCTTGTACGGGTACAGCCTGAATCCAGTGCATCACTTCACCCAAAGGATGCCTTAATGTCGAGTGTTAAGCTTCGAGAACATCAAGTGGACGCGAATAAATTCATCCGCAAGTGGGTGGGATTCCCTGCAAGGTCATCTGTGCCACCCGAGGGGCTCCGTGGCACCGGCGTGTCAGCGACCGGCTCCGGGAAGACGATCACCGCCGCGTGGGCGGCTCTGGAGAACTTCCAGGACGGTCGGACCCTCGTCATGGTGCCCACCCTGGACCTGCTCGTGCAGACCGTCCAGACCTGGCGCCGGGTCGGGCACACCGCGCCGATGGTCGCCGTGTGCTCCCTGGAGAACGACCCGATCCTCAACGAGCTCGGAGTGCGCACCACCACCAACGCCATCCAACTCGCCCTGTGGGCCGGGCACGGGCCCTCGGTCGTGTTCGCCACCTACGCATCTCTCGTGGACCGTGAGGACCCCGAGGATCCATTGGGCCAGCGGAAGGTTCGCGGGCCGCTGGAGGCCGCTCTGGCGGGCGGGGAGCGGCTGTACGGGCAACGCATGGACCCGTTCGACTTCGCGGTAGTGGATGAGGCCCACGGCACGGCCGGTGATCTTGGGCGTCCGTGGTCGGCGATCCACGACAACGCCCGGATCCCGGCCGACTTCCGGCTCTACCTCACCGCCACCCCGCGCATCCTCGCCGCGCCCCGCCCGCAGAAGGGCGCGGACGGCCAGGAACTGGAGATCGCGTCGATGGGCGCGGACTCCCAGACCTACGGGCCCTGGCTGTTCGAGCTCGGACTGTCTGAGAGCATCGAGCGCGAAATCCTCGCGGGCTTCGAGATCGACGTGCTGGAGATCCGCGACCCCTCCCCCATCCTCGGGGGACCGGAGGAAGCGCAGCGGGGCCGGCGTCTGGCGCTGCTGCAGACCGCGCTCCTGGAACACGCCGCCAGGTGGAACCTGAAGACCGTCATGACGTTCCACCAGCGGGTGGAGGAAGCGGAGGCGTTCGCGGCGAAACTCCCGGAGACGGCTGCAGAGTTGTACGTCACCGAGGCGTCCGACGCCGCCTTGGCCGACGCGGAGCGCCTGCCGAGGTCGTCGATCGACGCGGAGTTGTACGAGCTGGAGGCCGGCCGCCACGTCCCGCCGGACCGGGTGTGGGCGGCGTGGCTGTGCGGCGACCACCTCGTGACCGAACGGCGCGAGACGATCTGGCAGTTCGCCAACGGCGTCGACGCCCACGGCCGACGGGTCCACCGCGCGTTCCTCGCGAGCGTTCGCGTGCTCGGGGAAGGCGTCGACATCGTGGGCACCAGGGGTGTCGAGGCGATCTGCTTCGCCGACACCCGCGGTTCCCAGGTGGAGATCGTCCAGAACATCGGCCGCGCCTTGAGGCCGAACCCCGACGGCACGACCAAGACGGCCCGGATCCTCGTGCCCGTCTTTCTGGAGCCAGGCGAGGACCCCGACGACATGGTCGCCAGCGCTTCGTTCCGCCCCCTTGTAGCCGTTTTGCAAGGCCTGCGCTGTCACGATGAACGACTCGTCGAGCAGCTCGCCTCCCGCGCCCTCAGCCAGAGCAAGCAGCAGCGCAAGATGCACGTGAAGCGCGACGAAGAGGGCCGGATCGTCGGCGCGGACGGCGAGGGCGACGGCGAGGACCAGGAGCACGACGACACCCAGGCCGCCGCCGAATCGGCCCTGCTCCACTTCTCCACTCCCCGCGACGCGGCGACCATCGCCGCTTTCCTCCGTACCCGGGTGTACCGGCCGGAATCACTGGTGTGGCTGGAGGGCTACCAGGCCCTCATCCGCTGGCGGGCCGAACACGAGATCACCGGCCTGTACGCCGTCCCGTACGACACCGAGACCACGGTAGGCGTGACCGAAGACTTCCCCCTGGGCAGGTGGGTGCACCAGCAGAGGAAGGCACTGCGGGCCGGAGAACTCGAGGAACGGCGCAAGGAACTGCTGGACGCCGAAGAGGCCGGCATGGTCTGGGAGCCCGGCGAGGAAGCCTGGGAGACCAAACTCGCCGCCCTCCGGTCCTACCGGCGGACCACCGGGCACCTCGCCCCGCGTCAGGACGCGGTCTGGGGCGAGGGCGAGGCGATGGTGCCCATCGGGCAGCATGCGGCCAATCTCCGCAGGAAGGGCGGCCTCGGCAAGGACCCCGAGCGCGCTGCGGCAAGAGCCGCGCAGCTGACCGCCATCGATGAGGACTGGGACTGCCCCTGGCCACTGGACTGGCAGCGCCACTACCGCGTCCTCGCCGACCTCGTCGACGCCGACGGCGTCCTGCCGACCATCCAGCCGGGTGTGCTCTTCGAGGGCGATGACCTCGGTAAATGGCTCGCACGGCAACGCGAGGCGAGCACCTGGGCACAGCTGTCGACCGAGCAGCAGGAACGGCTGTCCCAACTGGGCGTACAGCCGCTTGAGGCGCCGTCCCCCGCCCCGGCGACCACGCGTACGGCGAAGGGCCCGAGCAAGGCGGAACAGGCCTTCCAGCGGGGCCTCGCCGCCCTCACGCAGTGGGTCGAACGGGAAGGCGCCCACCGGCCTGTACCGCGCGGTCACAGCGAAGAGATCGTGGTCGACGGCGAGGCGGGCCCGGTGGTCGTCAGGCTGGGCGTGTGGGTCTCGAACACCAAATCGAGGCGCGACAAGCTCGCCCAGGAGCAGCTGGACGCGCTGCGGAAGCTGGGCGTGGGATGGGCGTAACACCGATTGCCGTCGGCCGTTGAGCTGGGCGGTCAAGCGAAGAACGCAGAGAAGCCCTGGGTGTCATCGTCCAGGGCCTCTTGCTGTCGATCAGGGAGAGTAGCGAGGTCGCTGTTCAGATCTGTCCATTCGTCCCTCAGTCGTTGGGAGGGTTTCCCCATGAACATCGTTGAGAACGTCGCATCCGGGCTCCTGGTCGCGCTGGCTGTCTGGGGTGCTCAGCGGGCCCGGCTCGAATGGCGCCGGCGTCGTATCGCTCGCGCTGGACGGCGTAACCCCGCAGCCCACTGACACGACGAATCCGCACAAGAGAAGGGCAAAGGGCCTCATGGGACGCCTTGGACTTATCGAACGGCCGGATCTGCCACCCGGTGCTCGCCGAGACCTCAACCAGGAGCTTCACCTGTTGCATCGCCGGGCTGGGCTGCCCAGCGTCCGGGAGCTGGCCGAGGCGATCGGCAAGAGCCCCAGTGGGGTCCACAACGCGTTCCGGCTGGCCAAGGTGCCCGAACAGCGTCTGACGATGGCGATCGTCGACCGGCTGACGTTGCGGGTCCGCGACTGGGGCGTGGGCATCAGCCAGGAGACTGGTATCGAGAAGACTCTCCGTAGGTTCGTACGGCTGTGGTTCCAGGCCAAGCAGGAAGAGGAGCTTGCCGCTCAGGGGAAGCCGCCTCACGTGTCCGACGCCACCCGGAGGCTGCTGTTCGCGCTCAGCCCGGAGTGCTCCATGTCCCACCCGACCCGGCAGCTCCCCCGGCCCCACGACATCGTCGCCCTGGAGGACCCCGCCGCGGCAAAGACCCCGGCGTTCCTCCGTAAGACCGGCCTGAGGCCGGAGGCCCCCAACCCCTGGCATCTGATCCACCTGTGCCGCGGCTGCCAGGCCCGCCGCGACACCGGTGAACTCACCGAGGCAGAACTCCGTGCGGCCCGCTTCGCTCTGGACCGGCGCCCAGGTGCGGCCCGGCACTACGCCGCCTACCACGACCAGGTGCTCCTCGGTGCCGAGGAGGTCATCGACATGAATGTCATGGGGCGGGTCCAAGTGATCATCAAGGCCGATCCGGAGGTGGCGACGCCCCCGTACACCCTCAACCATGGGGAGCTTTCGGTCGACCGCGCTCACGGGCTTCTGGACTGGGGAGACCACCCGTGTGAAGACGAGCACTAGCCACAGCGGCTTCCAGGGACGAGCATCCCGGGAAGCCGTGGTGTGAGCCGCAGCGCGCTGCCGTACGGCGAGCGGTACGCCGCCTCGAGGCCGGCGGCCGCACCGAGGTCCACCGCCTGCCCGTCAGCCGCACCTACAACCCAACAGCGCGCCCATCCCATTCGGGCATCGCGTCATGGCCAGCAGGGACGCCCAACGATGGCACAGGCACGTTCGGTGTATGCGCCCGGCTCAACGCCTGAATCGCCAGCGTGGCCGCACCGGAGCACCGACTCCGGGTCTCGCGCCGCGCAACGACCCCTCCAGCAGGGCCTGGCGGCCCTGACGCAGTGGGTGGAGCGGGAAGCGGGAAGGCGCGGGCTGGGCGGTGCCGCGCCACAGTGAACCGATCGCGGTTGACGGAGAGACGGAGCCGGTGATCCGTATGGATCTCCAATACCAAGACCCGGCGCGACAATCTCAGCGCGGAGCAGTTGGACGCGTTGCGGCAGCTGGGCATCGAGTGGGCGTAGGAGCCTCGAGTTTGCTTCCCCGCCAGCCATGGCTGGTGACCCATGACGAGTGAGGTCGACTGACGATTATGGGAGTTGCTGTGAGGCCGACTTCCCGAAGCCAGCAGAGAACGTGAGCAATGCGTGACGCCTGGGGGCAGGCGTTGGTTCCTGTCCCCAGGCGCGCACGAGGCATCCGCGGCAACGGATGTAATTCCCCTCAACGCTGCGGCGTGCTGTCCGGACCAAGGGAGAACAGGCCGCGTCGCCTGGCTTCTCAGCCAGAAGGCGGCGACTGGATATAGCTTCGGTTCGGCTCAGGCATTGCAACAGCCGCAACGTGCTGACGAATGCCGGCGGACGTTCGCGGACAACTCAGGCTGTGATCTGCGCAGATGCGCAGGGTTGTCCGGCTGGGTTGTCACAGTGGCGGACAACGGGTGCACAGCGCGGACACGCCAGCTCCAGGGGGCAGTACGCATCCGGAAAACGAGGACGGGCGATCTGCTGTCGGCCGGGTTGTCCACCTGCAAAAGTGGACCATGCGTCGCGAGCGGCAACTCCTGACGCCACATCAACCATGTCCGGACCAAGGGATCTTTCTTCATGTACACATGCCGCATTCACCTGCCCAAAGGCAGCAGTGTCGACCTTCCCGGCTACCTGCCGGTGATCGTCATCGTCGTCGTCCTCGTCCTTCTCGGCTACGACATCAGCGCAGCCATCGCCGCGGTGATCGCCGCGGGCGCCGCTGCCCGGGAACTCGGGCGCACCGCCTGAGCCTTCCCCTCTCGGTCTGATGTCCGCTTCGGCGGTGCCACCAGTGGTGGCACCGCCGCTTGTCGCATACCGGGAAAGGAGTGCGGCCATCCATGCCACGACCTGAAAAACCCATAGCCTTTGATGCTCCGTTCGCCGCTTTCGCTCTGCAGCTACGTGCTCTGCGCCGACAGGCGGGAAACCCGACCTACGACGCCATGTCCCGGCGGATCGGCGGCATGGTGTCAGTGAGCACGCTCGCCAAGGCCGCCGCCGGCGACCGTCTTCCCTCACTCGAGGTGACTCTCGCCTACGCAACGGCGTGCCACGGCAACCAGCAGCACTGGACGGAACAGTGGCTGCTCGCGCAAGGAGACGCTTTGCCGTCACAGGCAGGCGCCTGGGCCACTGTGCCGCCCACCGCGAGTACAGCGGCGTCTGCGGCAGATTTCGTCGAAGCCCTGCGCCAGCTGAGGCTGTGGGCTGGCATGCCCTCCTACACTCAGCTCGCCCGCCTGGCAGGACTGGGCCGCACCACTCTCTGCGACGCGCTGGCCCCCGGGCGCGCCGGTCTCCCCAGCCGAGACGTCACCTCCCGTCTGGTGCTCGCATGCATGCACCATGCCTACTCGAACCGGTCATGGCTCAGTCAGGACGTGCCGATCGCCGTCACCGCCGAACAGGCACAACGCGCTTTCCTGCACATGTGGCACCAGATCGCCTCGCAGGAACTCGCCCGGCGTCACGTGTCCGGAACCGGTATCTCCGCAACGCCCCGCCCTTCAGCCTCCGTGAGGCCGCGTCTGCCTGTCCGGCCGACAGAGGAAGGGTCCGGCACGGTCAAGGAGCAGCAGTACGTCGGGCTCATCGACAGGCACGAGGCCCTCGACCGCAGCATCCGGCCCGAGATGCGGGAACTCGCCGACGCACTACGCACGCTGTTCGCCTCGCTGGAGATATCGATGCGTCACTACGCCGCCCGCACCTATATGGATCCAGGCTCCCTTTCCCGGTATCTCAGTGGCAAGCGCGTCCCCCCGCGGTCGTTCATCGAGGACTTGGTGCGCACAGCCCGGGAGGACGGTGTTCCGCTCTCCGAGTACTCACATGAGCATCTATTCAAGCTCTACGAGAATGCTCTCCGTTCCTCCCCCTACCCCGGCGACCAGCTCAGTCTGCTGAACGTCCAGCATGAAGCCGCCCAGCAGCGCATCAGAGAGCTTCAGGAAGAGATCCACCGACTCAAAGGCGGATGACCCTGTCACCACGCCTGTACCGGCTCGGCGTGCCCTCGGCCGGCCCGGGGCCTCGCGGCGACTGGTAGTCACCCGGCGGCAAGGCCTCCAGCGGAGGTGTAGCGGGTGGCGGCCTGGACGCTGAGGATCGAGACGCGTCGCCTGGGCTCCCGCCCTACGCCCCAATCGGACTACCTTGCCAGCATGACGACACAGCTTGACCGTGGAAGCGATCCCGCGCCGTCCATGCTCCGGTGCGAGCCGCGTGCGTCCAACTTGTACCCGAGCCTGGTTCTCGCCCTGCGGGACATGCGGCAGGCGAACGGCCGTGATCTCGTAACCGGTGACGGCGAGGGCAACGAATCGTGGGTCGGCCTGAGTCTGGGAATGGTCATTCTGGACACGTTGTCGGGTGATTCCAACGGCGTCCGGGCCCGTTGGGAGCTGCTGCTCACAACGCATGGCATCACGCAGGAAGACGCGCAGATCATCTACAGGCTGCGCTGCTCCCTCCTGCACGGCTATGGCCTGCCGAAGCCCAGCGCAGTCAACGGCCGGACCGTACTGCTGACCCCGGACGTGACAGCCCACGCCATCGACACGTCCACGACCGGCCGTGCACTGGTCAGCGTGCCGGTCTTCTGCGGAAGGCTGGTCGAGCGCATTGCCGCCGCAACACCACAGAACTGGGACACAAGCTTGATCGATACCGACGTCACGGCCTGATCCCGGAGCAGTGTTTTCTGTCCCGTCAGGCGCGCGTCATCCGCTTTCGAGTCCGGTGTCGGCGGCTCCTGACCCCGAAGGCGCCGTACCGTCGGTGGCCCGGACAGGCGGCGCCGACGCGCAACACCGGCGAGCGCGGCCCCGATCCCCGGAGCGCCCGCGCCACCCATCCCGCCCTCCGGGGGAAAGTGGCCTCAACGGGGATGTCACGCCCCCGAATTCGATCGCACCTGTAGTACAGGGGCGGTTACCGTCCTGGCATGGACGATTCACTCTCGTTCGAGAGCTTCCTGACGGGTGCCGGAAGAGCCGCGTACAAGGCCATGGAGGACCACGGGCGCAGCGAGTACGACGAGTTCGCTCTCCACGGCGGCGTTGCTGTCGAGCGGCTCGCCAAGGCTGTCCTGGTCAAGAAGAACCCGACCTATCTGGTCGAGATGCGCAACGGGAACTCAGATCTGCTGCTGTACTTCGGCGGTGATTTGGAGCTGGACCCGGACAAGGTCCGCACTGTCGGCGCCAAGGAGGCCCTCCAACGGCTCCGGCGCATAAAGGTGCTCCCGCCTGATCCTCAGCTCGATCGGTTGATCGACCTCCGGAACGGCACCGCACACACGACTGTTGGCGACGAGGCCAGGTCTCTGCTGCCGACATTTGCCGAGACCATCGCAATCCTATTGAAGGCCGTCGACATGTCGGCTGAGCAGTTCT
The DNA here is from genome assembly GCF_040654355.1 of Streptomyces sp. NPDC050704. Lineage (NCBI taxonomy): Bacteria > Bacillati > Actinomycetota > Actinomycetes > Kitasatosporales > Streptomycetaceae > Streptomyces > Streptomyces sp. NPDC050704. Next base: position 8,861 of record NZ_JBFAHW010000178.1, read on the forward strand.
GGGGTCGCTGGATCAGCGCGGTCAACGTGGCCGTCGACAAGCAGCGAGACGCGATCCAGCGGGACGTTAAGGTCCGGATCAAGCAGGCACGACACCTCTTCGATGACCGGTTCAAGGGACTACCTGAGGGCGCCAAGGAGAGGGCACTCAAGGAACCCGTCGAAGGCCCTCATGCCATCGCGGTGTCCGGGGAAGACGACAACCTCATCGTGCTGATCTCCACTCTCGCGTGTCCTGCATGTGGTGAAGAAGCGCATATCCGGATGACACCAATCCGCTCGACCACCACAGGGGCGGAGGTAACGGTGGACCTTCTGGACTGCCCCCTATGTGGGTTGAAGCTGACCGGCCCTGAAGAGATCAAAGCTTCCGGTGCCGATATCGAGAAGGCCGTGGTGCCATCGAACATCATCGTCTCGTGGGGCATGACCCTCCCGACTCCGCTCGACTTGAACCGCATAAATACGGCTTGACCCAACTCGCCGACCTGGAGGCCGCAGCCGAGAGCTACGAGTACGGCTACCACGGCCAAGCGCCCACCCGCGTCCTGGCCGACCTGGTCGCCGACTTCGCCGGTCTACGCCCGCTGCTCACCGTCCCGCAACCCGCCCCGGTACAGGCGCGGCTGTGCCGTACGGCCGGACAGATGGCTGGGATGACCGCGATCGTCCTGCACGACCTGGGCAGCCGCCGGGAATCCCGCGCCTACTTCGCCACCGCCGCCCAGGCCACGGCCGAATCCGGCAATCCCCAGCTGCACGCCTGGGTGCTTGCCCGGGAAGCCATGGTGCCGCTCAGCTACGGCGCCCCGAAGGCGGGGGCCAGCCTCGCCGCACCGCTCCCTCCGGACCGGGAACCGCCCCGGTGGCGGCACCCCCGTCCCCGAGTCCACACCCCTCCCTCACACCCCCGGACCACTCCACGCGAACGTCCCACACACCCCAGCGACGGTTGGTAAAGTCCGTCACCCTCACACGCCAGAACACCCCCTCGGGTCGCGGTGGGCGGCGATGGCGGCCGGGTCGCGGCCAGGGCCTCTTGCTGGTGGGGGCGTAACTGCATCGCGCTCCTTCACACGGGTGGCCGTGTTGTGCGGCGGCTGGCATGCCGCAGGGCACGGTCGGACCGGCGGGAACAGGCTGTATCCCTCGGGCCGCGCCGGGTTACCGGTTGGTTCATCTGCGGTCCTGGGCGAGGAGCCTTCAGTTTCCTGGGTGTGTGAGTACGATCCGGGCGGCGGCCGCCTTCTCCGCGTCAGGAGCGATCTTGTACAGCTTCATGAGTTGACTTGCGGCCACCACGTGACCGAACCGGGCGACCAGGGCGGCGTAGAACTGGGCGAGCGCCTCCTCCAGCGGTAGCCCAGCGTCGTCGCGGACCGCGATGCCGCAGCGGAGCCCGGTCAGGATGAACGGGAGCGAGGAAGTGTTGACCCACGGTTGGGTCAGGACCTGCCAGACCAGAGCTTTGAGGTTCTGGTTCGCCGCCCCGGGCACCGAGGCTCGGGCCAGGCCGGTGGAGGCCGCAGCCAGCCACAGGTTGATGTCGTGCGGGCGCTGCTCACTGATGCGGGAGACGCAATCCAGCACGAACGATGCCGCGGACTGCGGCTGCGTCCATGCCAGCGGGCGGGACAGGGCGTTCGCGACGGCTTTGGCCTGCCAGCCGTCGGCAAGGGCTGCGGCCTCGTACAGGTCGCTGGAGAAGTCGATGTCAACGTAGTGATTGCGCAAGAGGTCAGCCTTGATGAGCAGAGCCTCGTGGGCACTGAACTGGCCAGCAGCGGTCGTGCCGTCCAGGAGGTCGAGGGTTCCGAAGGCGGGGATGTGCTCAGCACGGGCGATCGCGCGCAGGACCCGGTCGTCGCTCCACAGGACCAGCCCGTGCTCCTTGGCGTAGTCGGGCGCGGTAAGCCACTCCTTACCGCGCGTGCCAGGGAGCGGAAAGCGGCGCAGTTCCGGACGTGGAACACGGGCAACCGATCTGAGGACGTCCACGACACGGACTGACGTGGAACGCAGCCGCTCCAGGTTCGCCACTTCGTCGCTGCGGACCTCTGCCCGCTGTCCCGCCTCGTCCCAGCCCAGCGTCAGCTCCGTCTGCAGCGCGAGGGACTCCTTCGCGTAAAGGGCGTCTTGGAACAGTTGGTCGGTGGTGACCACTTCCTCCAAGCTGCCGATCAGCCGCTCGGCATGGCCCGGATCCAGCAGTGCCAAGGTGTGGGCAGCGGTTGGATCGATGACCGTGCGCACGGAGCAGGCTGTGGCCACCGCTTCGGCTCCCACGCCGGCGGCCAGGGCATCGCCCGCATAGACGAAACCGGCCCCCCGGCGCAGGCTCAGCTCCGTGTAGCCCCGACCGGTTACCCACGTCAGGGTGCCCAAGGGGAGGTCGCCAGCAGCGACTTTGCTCTGGACTCCCTTGACGTTCTCGTGCGCCTGACGCAATTCGTCAGCAACGTTGACGAGCGGATCATCGTCTGGGCCTAGTGTCACGGCGCGGAACTGGGAGCTGTCGGGAAACCGTTCCAGGTACTCGGCGGTGGCTTCGTTGAGCTGGTCGGCGTCGTTTTCGGACCACCGCTCGGGGGTGCCGGCGGCGCTCAGGTGCAGGGTAGCGATGAACGCACCGAGGAGTTCCTCGTCATCGGGCCAGCGCTGCATCAGGGCCAGAGCCTGGCCAGCGAAGTTGGCTTCGCTGGAGTGCCTCGCCCCCAACTTCACCCACAGCAGGGCCTCGTGTCCGGTGCGGGGTTCGATGGGCGTGCCTTGGTAGGCCAGGACATTCCAAGCATCCTCGAACAGGCTGCGGGCTACGTGGCAGCGGACCAGCGCCCAACGGGCGTTGTGGTCGTGCGGATCGAGGGCAAGCATGTTCCGCGCCGCGTCGGTGGCCCGGTCGGTGTTGCCTTCCGCCAGCTCCGCCTCGACCAGCAACGCATACATCTCACCCTGTGCAGCCCAGTCCGGACCGGCTAGCGTCAGGGCCTCCCGGGCGCACACTTTCGTCTGCGCGGGCATGTCGGCATGCCGGTAGGCGTCTGCCGCCATGGCCATCAGGAAGGCGTCACGCCAATGCTCCGCACCCGAGCGCAGCGTACGTGCCCGAAGCTCTCGTTCCCCGCTGATCTGGTACCTCTGTGCCAGTGCTAGAACGATGATCCGACTCTTGGTGACGTTGGCGCGCAGCACGGAGAGGTCGCCGGCGGAGCTTGCGGTCAGTGCTCGGGCGATGAGTCTGATCTCGGCGACAATCTCAGGATGGGAGCCTTCGAGGCGGTCCAGGTCGACCGGTTGCGTCCCGCACTCCGCCATTCCCATTGCGGCCTGGAGTTGTTCCTGCTCGGTGGTGGCCGCGTCCCACACGGCCTGCCAGGCGGCTTGGATCTGCGGGGGCTCGATCTGGCCGTCGGTTTCCCGCTCCAAGATCACGGCGGTGATCTGCGCACGGGCGTAGGCGCTCTCGACCTGGCTCTGGAGGCGTCGAGCCTCATCCACCCGGCCGGTAAGCGCGGCGAGCACTGCCCGGTGCTCGATCAGTCGGGGGTCGCGCGCCTCGCGGGCGAGTGCCTGGCCCTCGGACTGTTCTTGTGTCAGGCCCCAGGCTGTGACGGCATCTCCGCAGACCTGGGCTGCCTGCACCGCCACCACGGCGGGTGCCACGCTGTCGCCGAACCATGTCCGGCGGCCGTCGCGGGCTTTGATCGCCAGCGCGAGGGCTTCGCGCGCATCCGCGAGCCGGTGCTCGCTCCGGCCGCGGACAGCCCGGTCAAGGAGGATGAGAGCGGACAGATGCTGGATGCCGGACATGATGCCGTCCGGGTCTGCGGCACGCAGCCGGGCCAGGGCGGCGGCGTCCTGGCCCGTGCTGGTGAGGGCGTGGGCTTCCAAGCCGGCTTTGAATGCCCGGGCAGTCCGGGTTGCCGGCTCCCAGGATGCGAGATGGCCCAGAGCCTTCTTCCAGTCGCTGTCGAACAGTGCCAGCATTCCGAGCAGGAGAGGTGAGCTGGGATTGTTGTTCGTGACGAGAAAATCGCGCGCATCCTGGTCCGTTCCGGCCGCGCTGAGCTGCTGGGCTGCCCGCGCGACCCACAGATCCCTCGGGAAGCCGCCATCATCGATGCAACGCTGGAAGAACGTGACCGAAGCCTGGTGGGCCTCGTAGTCCGAGGCGAGTTCGGCCAGCCAGGCGAACGCCTGTGGGGGCGCTTTCTCCATCCAACTCGGAAACCGGTGGGCCCACTGCCTCAAGAGCGCCTCGCGCTCCGTCGGGCAGCTATGCAAGAGCCCGACTGCCTGCTCCACGGCCGGCCACGCTCCCGTGAGGGCCTGTGCCTCTTCCTGTGCCCGCGGGCTCAAGGTCCGCAGCCCCGTCTGGAAATCCGTCCGTGCATCTAGACGGTGGAGGATTTCGTGGCTGCTGCCAGCAATTTGCTCAAGCACCGCTACGAGTTCGTCGCGCAGGGCGGTGCACATGCCCAGCAGGTCTTCCTCGCTGAGATCCCGCAGGCCCGCCAATGCGTCCTGGCCTTCAGCCTCACGATCGTGTTTCCATCCCTCCAGCAACTCGACCGGGTAGGTGGCGCTGTTGGGGCCGTCGACCGTCTTGTGGTGAGGAGTACACAGCAGCATCAGGTTGCCGAAGCCGTTGCGCTGCTTGACCGTCCAGAACGGATCGAACCGCGGACCACCGCTCTCGAAGGCGCGGATGTGAGCGATCTCCAGGTTGAGCATCGGCTCAGCACCGACCATCCGGATGACTGGCTCGCCACAACCGGGCCAATAGCACGCGCCGCGGGCCAACGTCATCAGCCCGGCGATCGTCGCGCTGGTATAACTACGACGCGGTTGCGAAGTCACGGCGCCCCCACTCATGTCAAGACGGCCAATCTATCGGCCAGCACTGACAGCACACCTGCACACAGGGCGACAGGCCATGAGGGCGGCCAGCGCGGCAGGTCCCGGTCCGGGCGCTCAAGTTGGCGGTGACCGCGGACGTGCCGACGGGCGCGATGGTGATCATGGCCGCTTCGACCAAGGTGTCGACGACGGGCAGGGCGTTGCAGTGCCTGGTGCGGTAGAACGCGACCGGCGGCGCCGGCCGGTCGGAATCCCGGTACCCGCTCAGCTGGCCCGCTCCACCCGCGTGACCGGCTGCGCCTCGAACACCCGGCGAGCGGAGCACAACTACAACCCCGACGAAACAGATCCGCACACGTACTCGATGAACTGGAGATAGAGCTCAACAGCTACCAGAAAGCCTTCACAGACGATACGGATGCGACCTCCGCCATCGAACAGGCCCTGGAGAAATGGGCCAGACAATCTGAGCCATCGAGGACGAATAACCTCACAAGGCCCTCGGGCGGCAGCCCCTCACGGCCACTCCGCAGGTCGTGTCCCTCGTCGTGGTGTTGAGGATCAACTGGTGGGCGTGTTCGGGGTGTTGGGTAGCGCGGGGGCGCTTTCGGGGAGTTCGTGGTAG
>NZ_JBFAHW010000179.1:0-14329 GCF_040654355.1 Streptomyces sp. NPDC050704
GTTCACCCGGTGATCGATCTGCGAGAACAGGTCGTGTCCTTCAAACCACAGCCGGTCATCACCGAGGACAACCTGGTCGTCGAGATCGACACCGTGCTGTATTTCCAGGTCACCGACCCACGAGCGGCTTTCTACGAGATCGCGAATTTCCTGCAGGCGGTCGAGCAGCTCACCGTCACCACCTTGCGCAATGTCGTGGGATCCATGGACCTGGAAAAGACCCTCACCTCACGGGACACCATCAACAGCCAGCTGCGTGGTGTGCTGGACGAGGCCACCGGTAAGTGGGGGCTGCGGGTCAACCGGGTGGAGATCAAGGCCATCGACCCGCCGCAGTCCATCAAGGACGCGATGCAGAAACAGATGCGGGCCGAGCGGGACAAGCGGGCCGCGATTCTCGGGGCCGAGGGGCAACGCCAGTCGCAGATCCTCACCGCCGAAGGCGACAAGCAGGCCGCCGTCCTGCGCGCGGAGGGCAACCGGACCGCCGCGATCCTGCAGGCCGAGGGCCGGTCCCGGGCCATCGACGAGGTGTTCCAGGCCGTACATCGCAACGACCCCGACCCCAAGCTGCTCGCCTACGAGTACCTCCAGATGCTGCCCCAACTCGCGCAGGGCTCGGGCAACAACTTCTGGGTGATCCCCAGCGAGATCACCGCCGCACTCCAGGGCGTGTCTCGAGCCTTCAACGAGGTGCTGCCCCAGTCGCCGGCCACCCGCGAGAAGCCCTCGGACGACATGGCCGCTCAGGCCGCCAACGACACGGCCCAGGCCGCGCAAGCCGCTGCCGCCGCCCTCGCCGACGCAGCCAAGGCCGACCGTGTCACCCCCGACGCCCTCCCGTCCCACCCCCTCACCGAACGCGGGTGACGGTTGCCGGGCATCCACAACGTCACGGACCGGCGTGAGGCATGATCGCCTGAAAGCCGAGGATGCCGGGCTGGGCCGCTCGCCGTCGAACCGCGCTGGACGGGTGCCCTGTCACCGGCTGTTCTGTGAGCTGTAGGGCTGGAGGAGCTGGTCGACGGGCGCGTAGTCGTCGGTGAGCAGTTGGGCATCGCCGATCCAGGAGGTGAGGCCGTCGCCGGTGGCGATCTTCCAGCCGGTTTGCCGGGTGTCCAGCGCTTTCTGGGTCGCGCGTAGGTCGACCGGCCGGTTGGCGGCGAGCACCACCATGTTGCCGCCCTCGGGGGTGGCGGTCGGGGTGAGGCCGATATCGGTGGGCACGCCGACGAGGGCGACGTGGTCGAAGGTCTCGCTGAGGGTGGCTACTTCGGCACGTGCGAAGGCCAGGCCACCGTGATCGATGAGGTTGGCAACGTACAGGCCGTCCTCGTTGAGCACCCGCCGTACGTCGGTCATCGCTTCCACCGTAGTGAGGTGCCACGGCACGCTGACACCCCCGAAGGCGTCGCCGACGACGAGGTCACGACTGCCGGCGTCCAGTCGTCGCAGGCCGAGCCTGCCGTCCTCCGCGCGTACGTCGATACCGGCCTCCGATCTCAGACCGAGTTGGTCGCGGTCGATGCGCACGACCCCGCTGTCGATCTCGGATACGAGGCTGCGCGTCCCGGGCCGCGTGGCCGCGAGGTAACGGGGAAAGGTGAGCCCGCCGCCACCCAGGTGGTGGGCGGCAAGTGGCTCACCACCGGGAAAGGCGGCATCGACCACTGATGCGATGGCGCGCACGTACTTGAACTTCAGGAAGGTCGGGTCGTCGAGGTCGACGTACGAGTGCCGCAGGCCGTCCAGAACGAGTGTGCGTCCGCTGTCCCGGTCGGGGTCTGCGACGACCCGTGCGCAGTGGTACCTGGTCTCCGCGTCGCAGCCACCGGGTGCGACCGCGGTGCCGAGGCCGCCGGCAACGACCACGAGGGCGAGGGCAGGGGTGCCGCTCCACCCGCGCGTTCGCCACTCGACCAGCGCGGATCCGACCACCAGCAGTGTGCCGAGACCGATGAGGATGCCACTGACCGGCAACCGCGATATGAGGACGAAGCCGGTGAGGACGGTGCCGACGATGGCGCCGGCGGTGCCGACGCCGGACAGCCGGCCGACAACCGTTCCGGTCTCGGCGAGGCTGGTGAGACGCAACTTGGTCACGATCGGCGTCACCGCGGACAGCAGCGCGCCCGGCACGAGGATGGTCAGCGACGCGATCAACAAGAGCACCGGTGATGCCCACTCACCGGTGGTGCGCAGCACGGCGGGGGTGAGCGCCACGACCGCTCCCGACACCCCGAGCGAGGGGCCTATGAGCCGGCGTGGATTGACCTGGTCGGCGATGCGCCCGCCCAGCCAGGAGCCGAGGGCGATCGCGGTGAGGGCGATGCCGATCACCATGGTGCTGGTTTCGAGAGTGAGGCCGAGGTACGGAGCCAGCAGCCGCAGAGCCACGATCTCGACCACCAGAACTGCGGCCGAGGACCCGAACACAAGCACGGCGGCGGCACGGGAACCCAGGCTGTGGTTGCCAGGCGTGCCCTCGGCGACAGGCGAGGAAGACGATCTGGTCACGGGCGACATCCTTGCATGCGACTCATCGACCGAAACAGCATTGCGAAAATCCGCAGTCCTCTGCGGTTTGCCGGCCGCTGCCCAACGTGTCGCGGTGTCGGCGTTGTCAGAGGGTCTACGCTGCTAACGACCGTTCTGGCAGCGCGATTTGGCCATGTCCGGCCGATCACCGAGCCACAGCGGCGAGCGGCGAGCGGCGTATGTTGGGTGTCCGGTTCATGCCTGTCCGGCTCATGCCTCTTGCGGACAGACACAAGCCGGCCGTGGGCATGCCGCACTCCCAGATCCGACTGTCGAGGAGGCACCGCATGAGGATCGTCATCACGGGTGGTTTCGGCTTCTTGGGACAACAGGTCACCACGACACTGCTCAAGACGCGGACGTTTCGAGGGGCACCGATCGATCGGCTGGTACTCGCCGACCGGATCGTGCCGGCCGAGTCGCGGTCGGCGTCCGACCCGCTCGTGGAGATCGTGCAGGGCGACCTGATCGACCATCTCGACGAAGCGTTCGCCGAGCCGGTGGACGTACTGATCCACCTCGCCGCCGCCGTCTCGGCCGAGTGCGAGGCCGACTTCGACCTCGGCATGGGCGCCAACCTGGACACCACCCGCGCGCTCCTCGAAGCCGCCCGGGCGCAGTCGGCGGCGGGCGGGCCGACGCCGCTCCTGGTGTTCTCCAGCAGCGTGGCGGTCTACGGGTCCGACCCGGCGCTCCCGCTCCCGCCTGTCGTCAGTGAGTCGACTCTGACCACGCCACGATCCAGCTACGGGATCCAGAAACTCGTCTGCGAGCAACTGATCGCGGACTACACCCGGCGCGGATTCGTCGACGGTCGCGTCGCCCGCCTGATGACCGTGGCGGTGCGGCCCGGCAAGCCCAACGCGGCCGCCTCCGGCTTCCTGTCCGGCATCATCCGCGAGCCCCTCGCGGGCCGCCCGGCCATCTGCCCCGTACGTCCCGACCTGCGGGTCGCCCTGGCCTCGCCGCGACGCACCGTCGAGGCAATCCTCCGCATCGCGGAAGCAGAGCGCGGAGTGGAGAGGGGCCAGCTCGAAGGCGGACTGCCAGTCAACCTGCCGGCCCTCACCGTCTCGGTCGCCGAGATGATGGCCACGCTGCGGCAGGTGGCCGGCGACGCCGTCGCCGACCTGGTGACGATCAGGCCCGACCCGGCCGTCGAGACCATCGTGGGCTCGTGGCCCTCCGTCTTCGACAACGCGCGCGCCGCCGCGCTCGGGCTGGATCCCGACCCGAGCTTCGCAGCGGTGGTACGGGACTACCTCGCCGACCACTCCGACGCGGTCCTGGCCGACCCATCGCGCGCAGCGGGACAGCCGGACCAGGGCCCAGAGACCGACTAACGGGCTCGGATTCCTTCTCCGGAACGAGTACCCGCACATCGTGCAGCCGCAGTTCGGCGGCCGGCATCGCGCCAGTCGGCCCACACCCGGCAATGATCACGTCGAACAGGAGGCGCGCGTGATCGACGCCGCAGGCGACGACCGGAGCCCGGGGAAGTCGCCCACGGTGAAGTCGCGCTCGACCGTATCGCTCGACGACGGCTCGGCGGTGAACTGTGGAGAGTCCATAGGTGTTGCCTTCCGGGAGTGCCCTGTTGGCGAGGCACTCCCGGCGACACCTACGTCAATCGCCCGCCCGCGCCGGGAAGGGGGAGCACCCACACGGGCCCGTGTAGTTGCATGGCGAAGCCGGCATGGCAGCCCGGCAGGTCCCGGTCACGGTCGACGCTCTGGGTTTCGACACCACTTGGCGATCGGTCGGGCATGATCTGTCAGTGTGAGTGGGCTGCCCCACACTGATGTTCCTGATGGTGCGGTGGGTGGCCCTGGGGACGGTCGTGCCCGATGAGGGCACCGGTGACGGGGAGATGCGTGTGATCGTCTGGGTGAACGGCGCGTTCGGCAGTGGGAAGAGCACGCTGGTCGATGAACTACGTGTGCGTTGGCCCGAGGCGCTGGTCTACGACCCGGAGATGGTCGGCTATGTGCTGCGCGAGATCGTGGAGGTCCCCACGGGCGATTTCCAGGATCTGCGGTTGTGGCGACGCCAGGTCGCGAACCTGGCGGTGGGACTCGTCGAGGAATACCAGAGGCCCGTCCTCGTCCCCATGACATTGGTCGACCCGGGCTATGTCGAGGAGATTTTCGGTGCGTTGAAGGATGCGGGGACCATGGTCCACCACTTCTTCCTCAAGGTTCCCGAGGAGGTCTTGGTGCAGCGGATCGACGGACGGAGCTTCACGCCGGACAATCCCGAGCAGGATGAGCGGGTCCGGCAGTGGTGCAAGGCCAGGATCGAGCCGTGCACGGCCGCGATGGACACGCTGCCCGGTGACACCGTGTTCCTGGACGGCGAGCTGACCCCGAAGGAGTTGGCCGACGACGTGCTGGCTCGCGTGGGTGGGAGTCCGGGCCGGTAGTCCGGATCCTGGTGCGTGCGGTCAGCCGTTGCCTGTTGGCTCTTGGTGCGAGCGAGGCGGCAGGAAGGTGCGTACGGATACTCCGGGCCTCAGCTCTCCACGGGCCCGCAGATCTGCGCGGTGCTGGAGCCGGTGCCGCCCTGGGCCTGCGCCCGGTTCGGCTGCGCCACCGTGGTATTGCCCTGGGGTGTGCGGGCACAGGTAGGCGTGCTGAGATGTGGACATGGAGGTTGTGCTGGCGAGCTTGATCGCCGTCGCTGGAACCCTGTTGGGGTCAATTATCACCTTTATCTTCCAGCGACGCTCCAGCGTGCAGGCGGAGGCTTTCGCCCGCTCCCTGCAACTGCGCCAGGAACGCCTGACGGCTTACAGCGCCTACGCAGGAGCTGTTACGGCACTCAAGCAAGGGATCGTCGCCCTCTGGTTTCACCAACAGGAAGACGCTGACAGTCCCGAAACACGACGCGCCTTCACCGAATGCGACCAACTCGGTGCTGCGACGGAGAACGCCCGGTTCCGAGTCCGGCTCCTCGCTGAAGACGCCATGCTCGTCACCCTCGCCGCGTCGGCCTTCGACGCCATCGGGCCGATCCGTAGGGCATCGACGAGAACCGAGTTGACCGAACGCGAGCAAGAGCTGCAGGACGCTCTGAACGCCTTCATCACCGCCGCCGCTGTCCAGCTCCGCTGATCCGCAGGACTTGAGAACGAGTCATTGCCAAGATCTGTGGATCGGGCTCTGAGGCGGCCTGGCGCAACCGCATTAGCGCATAAGACTGCCGCCCCTGGTACCACGGTTGGCTCTATTCACGAGTGCACGAACCCAACTGGTCTCAGTCGGGTTCCTCGGCACGCTCGCGCTTGCCCGCCGCGCGGCGCTCCCGCAGACTCACGGCCCACGATGCCAGTGAGAGGCAGATGGGTAGATACAACAGCATCAAGTCGGAGGCACCGAAAGCCCCGATGAGAAGCCACGAGGACGCAGCAGCCGTAAGCAGTATCGCAGGCAGCCACTGACGCCAGGGGGGCAAGTGACTCATCCGAAAGACCGACCAGGCCATCCAGGCGAAGATGCACAAGATGGGAATACCAAAGATCATCCAAGGCTCCGGAAGGTGGAGATGGGCGTCGGGCGCAGGCGAGATCGCCGACCTTAGCGTTTACTCCCGGGACCGGTCCCCAGGGTTTGGAGTAGTCGTCAAACACCGCCTCGTGGATCCGTTGAGGTGGCTCAGGCTGTGTGAGTTTCGGGGCGTTTGATGAGTTCGCCTCGTTCGAAGCAGGCCCCTGCTTGGACGAGGGCGACGAGGTGGGATGCGTTCACGGCCCGCCAGCGGGCCTGGGCGGACTCGACGAGCTTGAGGACCATCGGCAGGGCGGCGGCCCGGGAGCCGGCCCCCTTGGTGACTTTGGTCCGCAGACGGACGGTCGCGAAGGTCGACTCGATGGGGTTGGTACCAGGTATGAAAGTTGTGGGTGCCGCTGTCCGTGTCCTGGTGACTAGGCTTCGGCCCGGTTGTACGGTGCGACCGTCAGGACAAGGGGTGCCCGGGGAATCAGCATGGGCAGGCCGATCTTGAACGATGGGCTGCGAGCCCGCCTTAGTAGATGGCCGCCCCTGCGACTTGCCTGGCTGCGTCGTGAGCGCGATTCCGTAGGTGTCGTTTCGCCCAGCTGATCCCCGCATCGGGTTCGGGTCGGCACAGGGAGGCGGACGGTGGGGCGGTTCATCGGTTTGGACATCCACCGTGACTTCGCGCAGGTTGCGGTGGTCGAGGACGGGCTGGTCACGGACTGGGGCCGGGTGGATTGCCGACCGCAGGCGCTGCGGGAGTTCGCCGCCGGGCTGTGCCCGGACGACCAGGTGGCGCTGGAGGCCACCGGCAACGCAAGCGCGGTGGCGGTGCTGTTGGAGCCGCACGTGGCCCGGGTGGTGATCTCCAATCCGGTCAAGACCCGGGCGATCGCCGAGGCGAAGGTCAAGACCGACAAGGTCGACGCCCGTATCCTGGCCCAGCTGCTGGCTGCCGACTTCCTGCCGGGCACCTGGCTGCCGGACGAGCGGATCAGGATGCTGCGGCGCCTGTCGGCGCACCGGGCGCAGCTGGTGCGAGGCCGGATCCGGGTGAAGAACCAGGCCCAGGCGGTGCTGCACCGCAACATGCTGCCGCGTCCGCCGGTGACCGATCTCTTCGGCACCCGCGGCCGGGCCTGGCTGGAGCATCAGACGCTGCCGGCCGACGAGCGTCAGACCGTGGGTGCCCTGTTGCGTCAGCTCGACTTCTACGGTGCCGAACTCGCCGAGGTGGAACGGCGGCTGGCCGCCGAGGCGTTGGACGACCCGGTCGTGCGACGCCTGATGACCATCCTGGGGGTGGACGCGATGACCGCGGTCACCGTGCTGGCTGCGGTCGGGGACTTCCACCGCTTCGACAGCGCGGACAGGCTCGTGTCCTACCTCGGCCTGAACCCTCGGGTGCGCCAGTCCGGCGGGACACCTGCCCACCACGGCCGGATCACGAAGGCCGGCTGTGGCAAGGCCCGCGGGATGCTGGTGCAGGCCGCGTTCGCCGCACTGCGTTCTCCAGGCCCGCTGCGGGCCCTGCACCAGCGGATCGCGGCCCGACGCGGGATGCAGATCGCGATCGTCGCGGTTGCCCGGAAGATCGCCGTCATCGCCTGGCACCTGGTCACCAAGGAGCAGGACTACGCCTTCGCCCGCCCGAGCCTGGTTGCCTTCAAACGCCGCAAGCTCGAGCTGACCGCCGGTGCCGAACGCCGGATCGCCCGCCGCGGGGCGGGCTACGACTACAACAACAAGCAACTGCGCCGCCACGAACGCGAGATCGCCGAGCAGGCCGAACGTGCCTACGCCCTGCTGGCGGCCCAGTGGCAGCCCACGCGCCCGATCGGCAGGCCCCGCCTGCCCGCCATACCCGGCATGGGCCCGTGACCTGCCCTCCTTGACGATTACATCCGTCGTACGCAAGTGGATCCAGTGCTCGGCGGGGAAGTCGTAGAACGCCAGCAGCTCGTCGCCCTCGCCGGTGATCTTCTTGACGGCCTTGGGGAACCTTGCCGCGTACTGCTTGGCGTACACCCTGACCGCGGCGGCCGCGTGCTCCCTGTCCTCGGCGTTGTAGATGTCCCGGATGGCCTTCTTCGCCGCGGGTTGGGCCGACTTCGGGAGGCTGTCGAGGCAGTTGGACGTTTTGTGAACCCAGCATCTTTGGTATCGGGTTTCGGGGAAGACCTCGCTTGTGCGTTCCGGCATTGAGGGCCGTGCAGCACGCGCCGCGGCTGTGGCGGATCGGCGGGGGCACCCGTTTCGGCCCCGCCGAGCCCGGGCAGCGGGCCCAGAGCCGGCCCCGGGAAATCTCAGTTGGTCTGGTCTGGTTTGGTCTCGTGAGGACGGATGCCGTTCGCTGTCTCAATCCGTGTGGTCCGATGTCGGTGTTCTTCGCCGGGTGTGGCGGACTGAGGGTCGGGGGCGGCGTCGTGAAGTGGTTGGCCTACGCGGTGCGTTCCAGGAGCAGCGCCATGCCCTGGCCGCCGGCGGCGACGATGGTGACCAGGGCGGTGCTGAGGTCGTCGTGGCGCAAGGTGGTGAGCGCGGTGGTGGTCAGGCGGGCGCCGGCCGCGCCGTAGGGCTCGCCCAGGGCGATCGAGCCGCCGTGGGGGTTCATGCGCTCGGGGTCCAGGCCGAGTTCGGCGCAGTAGGCCAGGATCTGCGCGGCGAAGGGCTCGTTGCCGGCGACGGTGCCGAGGTCGGCCAGGGACATCCCGGCCCGGGCCATCACGGCGCGGGTCGCGGTGACGGGGACGGGGCCCTCGGTCTCGGGGGTGCCGGCGCTGACCGCGGTGGCCAGGATGCGCGCGAGCGGGGTGTGCCCGTGGGCGCGGGCGTAGGTCTCGGACATGACCACGACTGCGGCGGCCCCGTCGGACAGCGGCGCGCTGTTGCCGGCGGTGACCCGTCCGTCGGGGCGGAAGCGCGGAGGCAGGCCCGCCAGGGTGGCGGCGGTGACCCCTCTGCGGGGGCAGTCGTCCGCGGCGGTGGTGGCGCCGTCTGTGGTCTTGACGGGCATGATGTCGCCGAAGTGGAAGCCCTCGGTGAGGGCCTGCTGGGTGAGCTGGTGGGACCGGGCGGCGTAGGCGTCCATGTCGGCGCGGGTGATGCCGTACAGGTCGGCGGTGTTCTCGGCGGCCAGCCCCACCGGGATGTACGGGTCCGGGTGCCGGCCCTGGGCGCGGGGGTCGCTCCATGGCCGCGCACCGGCCTGCGCGCGGCGACGGGTGCGCTGCCCGGCGTCCAGGAAGGCCGGGTTCTCGGTGCCGGGCCAGGTGTCGGAGCTGCCGTTCACCAGGCGGGACTGCGACTCGACTCCGGCGGCGATGACGACGTCGGCGTCGCCGCAGCGCACCGTCTGCGCGGCGAGGCGGATCGCCTGCAGCGAGGAGGTGCAGAAGCGATTGACCGTCAGGCCCGGCATGTGGTCCCAGCCGAGCAGGACCGCAGCGATGCGGGCGATGTTGAAGCCCTGCTCGCCGCCGGGCAGGGCGCAGCCCACCACCAGGTCCTCCACACTGCTCGCCGGCAGGCCGTCGGTGCGGGCGAGGGCTTCGGCGACGGTGGCCGCCAGCAGGTCGTCGGGGCGGACGGTGGCCAGGGCGCCCTTGTGGGCGCGCCCGATGGGCGTGCGGACGGCTGAGGTGATCACGGCGTGCTGCATGGCGGGATCCTGTGCGGTGTCGGGGGCGGCGGGTGGTCAGAGGTGGAGGGCGGGGCGGTGGGTGCGCAGCCACTGGTCGAGGTCCAGGACGAGTTCCAGTCCCTCGCGGGGGAATCGTTTTCCGCCGGTGGCCTCCAGCAGCAGGCGGCGCACGGCGGCGGTGTCCAGCAGGTCGGCCGCCGGGCTGCCGTCGGCCAGGAGCCGGGCGACCTGCGCGGTCAGGGCGGCGCGGTAGGCGGGGTCGCGCACCATCGGGTAGGGGCTCTTGCGGCGAGTCAGCACCGGGGTGGGGAGCAGATCGGCGACGGCGGCGCGTAGCAGGCTCTTCTCGCGTCCGTCGAAGGTCTTCATGGCCCAGGGGGTGTTGAAGACGTACTCGACCAGGCGGTGGTCCAGGAACGGCACCCGCACCTCCAGGCCTACGCCCATGCTCAGCCGGTCGGCGCGGTCCAGCAGGCAGGGCAGGAACCGGGTCAGGTTGAGGTAGCTGTCGCGGCGCAGCGCCGCCTCGGCTGGCGGAGTGCCGGGCAGGTGCTCGATTTCGGCGCAGGCGGCCTGGTGGAGCGCGGCGCGGTGGCGGGGCAGGTCCAGGGCGGCGGTCAGGGTCGGGTCGAGCAGCCGGGTCAGGTCGGCGCGTTCCAGCACCGTGTCCCAGGGAAAGGAATCCGCTGCGGCGGCCTCGGGGGTGAACCAGCGGTAGCCGCCGAAGAGTTCGTCGGCGCCGTCGCCGGCCAGAGTGACGGGGAAGTGCTCGCGCACCGCGCGGTACAGCTCCAGCAGCGAGGTGTCGAAGTCGCCCAGGGTCAGCCCGTCGCGCAGCTGGCCCACCCGGGCGCGTCGGGCCGGGTCGGCCAGGGCCCTGGCGTCCAACCGCACCCGGCGGTGGGCACTGTCCAGGTGGGCTGCCATCAGGTCGGCGTACGGGCCGTCGGCTTCGCGCTCCATGGCGTCCTGGTCCGAGGCCCGGTCGCCGAGGTCCACCGACAACGTGTGCAGGGTCCCGGCAGTCGGGCGCGCCAGCGCCGCGAGCGCGCTGGAGTCCAGTCCGCCGGAGAGCAGCACGCTCACCGGCACGTCAGCCGCCAGCTGCCCGGTGACGGACTCCTCCAGCAGCCGGCGTACCCGGGCCACGGTGGTGGGCAGGTCGTCGGGGTGCTCGGCCGGTTCCAGCGACCAGTAGCGGCGGGCACGCGCGCTCCGCGGGGTCACGGTGACCACGGTGCCCGGGGCGACCTCGCGCAGGCCCGCGAAGGCGCTGTGCCCGGGTGTCTTGATCATCGGGTGGGCGGACAGCAGCAGTTCCCGCAGGCCCTCCAGGTCCAGCCGCGCGGTCACCGCCGGGTGCGCCAGTACGGCCTTGGGCTCGGAGGCGAACACCACCGCGTCGTCGAGTTGCGCGTAGCACAGCGGCTTGATGCCGAACCGGTCGCGCACCAGCGTCAGCCGCCGGGGGCCAGGCTCCCAGGCGGCGTAGGCGAACATGCCCTCCAGGCGTTCGGGCGCCTGCGCCCCCCAGGCGTCGACGGCGTGCAGCACCACCTCGCTGTCGCTGCGGGTGGAGAACCGGTGGCCGCGGGCGGTCAGTTCCGCCCTCAGCCGGGCGTGGTTGTAGACCTCGCCGGTGAACGCCACCGCCAGCACCGTGCGCCCGTCGCGCTCAAGGAGCAGCGGTTGCCGGCCGCCGATCGGGTCGACGACCGCCAGCCGGGTGTGCCCCAGCCCTGCTGCGTCCTCGGCCCATATGGCCGAGGCGTCGGGGCCACGGCACGCCAGGTTCTCGGTCATCACCTTGAGCGAGGTGTCTTCGGTTCCCTGGGGTACACGGCCCGCGAAACCGGCATAGCCAACCAGCCCACACATTGTCGAAGCTCCCCGGCCCCGGCACGCGGGACTCACCGTACGATCCCGAGCCAGGAGCTTCCCGCACGGCGACAATGCCGTGCGCACGACGGAAGCCCGTGGCCGGACGCAGTGCACCGGCCACCATCACTGGAACGATCAAGACGCGCTCAGGTCACCACCGCGCACAACGGAACCCCGAGCAAATACCCGTCTCACTTGATCTGGTCTTCCCCGGCCGGATCGGGCCTGACCAACTGAGATCGGGACCAAGGCGAGTGAGACGAGACCCCGGGAGGTGCCTGTCGGTCCGCGTTGCGCTTCTCATTCCGCAGGGCGGGGTTCTGACCTGCGGTGCCCACGGTTGAGTGGGACAGGCCGGCGGTCGGTGCCCCGCACACGGCAGGCAGCCGCCTCTAGGGTGTTCATCGCGGAAGTCCACTGGTCGGCCCGGAGGTGCCATGTCCCTGCAGATGAAGTTGGTTGCGATAACGCTCGACTGCCCGGATCCGTTGGCTTTGGCGGCGTTCTATCAGCAGGCCACGGGTTTCGAACCCCATCCGAAGTCGGATGCCGAATTCGCGGCTCTCGACCGTGAGGACGGCCTCTTCATCGGTTTTCAACGGGTCGACGACTACCGGGCTCCGCGCTGGCCTGACCAGAGCGTTCCCCAGCAGCTGCACCTTTGTTTCGACGTCGTGGATCTGGACGAGGCCGAGGCCCTGCTGCTGGAGCTGGGCGCGGGCAAGCCGGATCACCAGCCTCACGAGGCCGCCCGGGCGCGGGTTCTCACTGATCCGGCTGGTCATCCCTTCTGTATTTGCCGAAGCTGACTGGGGGACTCCGGGGCTGGACCGTATGGAGTGCGAGCCGGCGCCTCCTCGTACGTTGGCGCGGGCGGCTTCGCTGCCCGGTCCGGTTGCACCGGCCCTTGCTCAGGATGTCGTGCCGGTCACTGTGCTTCCCGACTTGGTCACGTAGTACGTCGTGGTGGTGCCGCTCCAGAAGTGGAAGGTGAGCTTGACGCGTGCGTCACCCTTCACCGCGTCAAGGAAGGCGGGGGTGAGGCGGATGGCCTTCTTCGCCTTGTCCGGTGCGAAAGCGGTGTTGAACTGCTGGTAGGGCGTCCAGCTGGTCGGGCCGGCGTTGCCGCCGTCCGCGTACGTGGCCTCCATCGTCGCCAGCACGTCACCCCGGAACCGCGTGGGGATCCGGAACGAGTTCGTCGTCCCGGTCGTGTTCGACTGCACCGGGGTCTCATGGGTGATCACCTGGAGCCGCCAGGGGACGCCTCGGGAGAACTCGGCCTGCAGCCTCGCGTTGACCCCGTGGGAACGGTCCCCGACGAGCCGGGTGAGTGCGGCCGCCTTCAGTGTCAGCCGGTTGCCGGCAAGGGTGTAGTCCTCGCCGTTGACCAGCTTGGTCGTGCCGTGCTTGAGAGCCTTGAAGGCGGCTCCGTTCAGGTTCAGGGTGAGCGTACGGTCCTTGATGCGGCCGGACTTCGGCACGAACACGTTGTCCGTGGCAGCGGTAGCCGAGCGCGTGGTCCAGCTCGACTTGATCTGGCGGTACATGCCGGCGTCCTTCCACCGCAGCTTGTCGCGGTCGAAGAAGGCGCCGTTGTCCCACAGGACGGTGGTGACCTTGTTGGTGCGGGCGGTGTTTCCGAGCGCCTCGAAGTACTTCTGCATCTCGCCGCGTTCCACGGCGCCGGGGCCGTGGTCGTAGCCGAGCAGGCCGTACTCGCCGATGACGACGGGGATGTTCTTGGCGACGAAGGTGTCGTGTATCCGCTTGAAGGTCTGGCGCAGGTCTTTCTGAACCGTGGAGTCGAAGCGGGTGGTGCCGGCGACGTTCACGCTGAAGGGGAAGTAGCCGTAGTAGTGCACGGTGGCGATGAGCCTTGGGTCGCGCAGCGACTTGATCGTGGTGGCGAGGTTGTTCATCAGCCGCTGGTCCGGTGTGCAGACCTCGGTGGGCAGCATGAGCAGCCGCTTGGTGTTGTTGCCGCCCGACGTGCGCACGATGCTGTGGAACGACTTGTTGAGCTCGTTGAGGAGCTCGGCCTTCCGTGCGTCGTCGGCGCTCTCGAACTGGGGCTCGTTGACGCTCTCGAAGACCAGTTTGGCGGATTCGTTCCGGAACGCGGTGGCGATCTGGGTCCAGGTGGCGTTGAAGCGGGCGAGCACCTTGGCATGGTCGGTGGACATCGAGTCGGCCCACTGCCAGGAATCGTGGTGGATGTCGATGATCACGTAGAAGCCGCTGTCGAGCGCCTGGTCGACCACCTGCCTGACCCGCTTCAAGTACGCCGGGTCGATGGTGTAGTTCGGCGCTGCTCCCTGGTGGTCGGTCCAGGTCACGGGGACGCGGATGCTGTTGAAGCCCTGGGAGCGGACCTTGTCCAACAGGGCCTTGGTGGTGCGGGGCTGGCCCCACGAGGTCTCCTCCGGGATGGCGTCCAGGCTGTTGCCCAGGTTCCAGCCCGGCTGCATCGCGGCCACAGCGGCCATCGCGTCGCCGGGAACCGGAGCCGCGGCCGCCTCGGGCCGGGCGCCGTCACCGAACGTCCCGAAGACCGCGCCGTAGGCGAGAACGCCCGCGGCCGCCAATGCCAGCGGCGTACCCACTGTCAGCCGAAGGTTGCGTCGGCGGTGCTGTGGGGCCTGCTGCTTCTTCATTGCTCATCCGTTCTGAAAACCGGTGTGCCACGAACGCGGGAGGCTGCTTGTGGTAGTTGAGTAGCTGAACGCGGTGCTGCACGAGAGATGAAGGACTTTCGGCCCTTCGGAGTCGC
>NZ_JBFAHW010000180.1:0-14143 GCF_040654355.1 Streptomyces sp. NPDC050704
GGAGCGCCGGCGCGAGGCCGCCGCGCTGACCGGCACCGCGAAGCTGTACAGGACGGCGGGCGACGACATCATGTTCTCCTTCCCTACGACGCGGCCGCTCGGCGTCTCGTGGGATCATGTCCGCCCTCGTTGTCGGACCTGTCACGTAGGCTCGCTGGTATCGGTCGGGCTGATCGCTCGGAGCAGTCCGACCCGCATCGAGGTCCGTATCGATGCCCGTATCGCGGTCCGTATCGAGGGAGGGGGCCCACGTGCTCATCGACACCTACGGCCGAGTGGCCACTGACCTGCGTGTCTCGCTGACCGACCGCTGCAATCTGCGGTGTACGTACTGCATGCCGGAGGAAGGCCTGCAGTGGCTGGCCAAACCCGATCTGCTGACGGACGACGAGATCGTCCGCCTCATCGACATAGCCGTGACCCGGCTGGGCATCACCGAGGTCCGCTTCACCGGTGGCGAGCCCCTGCTGCGCCCCGGCCTCGTCGGCATCGTGGAGCGGGTGGCCGCCCTGGAGCCCCGCCCCCAGATGTCCCTCACCACCAACGGCATCGGTCTCAAGCGCACCGCGACCGCCCTGAAGGCGGCGGGCCTGGACCGGGTCAACGTCTCGCTGGACACCCTCCGCCCGGACGTCTTCAAGACCCTCACCCGCCGCGACCGTCACCAGGACGTCCTCGACGGCCTCGAAGCCGCCCGGGACGCCGGCCTGAACCCGGTGAAGGTCAACTCGGTGCTGATGCCGGGGCTGAACGAGAACGAGGCCCCGGACCTCCTCGCCTGGGCCGTGGAGAACGACTACGAGCTGCGGTTCATCGAACAGATGCCGCTCGACGCACAGCATGGCTGGAAGCGGGAGGGGATGGTCACCGCGGGCGACATCCTCACCTCGCTGCGTACCCGCTTCGAGCTCACCGAGGAAGGCTCCGAGAAGCGCGGCTCGGCCCCCGCCGAGCGCTGGCTCGTCGACGGCGGCCCGCACCGGGTCGGTGTGATCGCCTCGGTCACCCGCCCGTTCTGCTCGGCCTGCGACCGTACGCGGCTGACGGCCGACGGCCAGGTCCGCACGTGCCTGTTCGCACAGGAGGAGACCGACCTGAGGGCCGCGCTGCGCTCGGACGCGCCCGACGAGGAGGTCGCCCGGATCTGGCGGCTCGCGATGTGGGGGAAGAAGGCGGGGGCCGGTCTGGACGACCCGTCGTTCGTTCAGCCCGATCGGCCTATGTCGGCGATCGGTGGCTGAGCGTTTCCAGGTCGGCGTGAGAGTGCGGGCCGGTGGGGGCTGGTCGCGCAGTTCCCCGCGCCCCTGAAGGGGCGCTCTCGTGGACGCGTGTCAGAACGTTGTGCTCAGTTCTCCGGAGACTCCCAGTCCTCCAAGCGCACCACGTCCTTCAGGAAGCCGCGTACGCCCAGGAACTGGGACAGGTGCTCGCGGTGTTCCTCGCAGGCGAGCCAGGTTTTGCGGCGCTCCGGCGTGTGCAGCTTCGGGTTGTTCCAGGCGAGCACCCACACGGCGTCGGCCCGGCAGGCTTTCGCCGAGCAGACAGGGGAGTCGGGGGCGGACGGTTCGGAGCCGGGAACGTTCAGAATCACGTCCCCGACCCTAACGCGGGCCGGAGAAAAGGCGACGCCGAGCAGCCACGGGGGGAGCTGCCCGGCGTCGGTCTGTCGCTCCGACGGGGGATGCGGAGCGCGTACGAAGTATGTCACGGGTAACCCGCCGCCCGGCACCGGAACAACATGATTGATCTGAGCTTTTCTTGAGCTTGGTACGCCCTTCAACCCGGCACTCGGAGGATCGTCCGTGGTCGGGTCCGCGATCAGCTGTGCGGTCGGGTCGGCTCGTGCGGTTCGTCCCGCAGACCGGCACCGGGATCGGCCGTGACGTCTTCCGGGACGGATTCCGCGGGGTCGCCAGGACCGGGTGCCGCCAGCATCGGAGGGGTGGGCGCGGTCACGAAGGTGGACGGCAGCGAGGGTGCGTTCTCCCGGCCCGCGTTGGCGATCACCACGGCGACGTAGGGGAGCAGGATGCCGAGCACCAAGGCCACGACGGCGACGTGCCGTTCGACGTTCCACAGGGTGGCCGCGAGGATCACCGCGACCGTGCGGACGGACATCGAGATGACGTAGCGGCGCTGCCTGCCGCGTACGTCGTCGGCGAGCCCCTGCCTGGCTCCGGTGATCCGGAAGACCTCGGTGTTGCTCTGCTTCCGCATCACGTTCCACCACCCGCCTGTATCGGACGCTCCCCGGCCCGTACCCGGTCCGCACCGGGTGAGGAAACCGGGCGCGTACAACCACCACGTTACGCCGCGGCCCGGCCGTCCACGAGACCGGGTCGGGTCCTGTCCGGACGGGTACGGCTGCGCCGTACCGCGTATGGCCGTGCCCGACATGCGCCGTATGACAGGCGGGCCGAGACTGGGCGAAATGCTCGCGTAGAGCCGTATAGGAGGCAGCCATGGGCTGGTTGTGGGCGATCATCGTCGGGTTCGTACTGGGCCTGCTGGCCAAGGCGATCATTCCGGGCAAGCAGCACAGCCCGCTCTGGCTGACCACGATCTTCGGGATCATCGGCGCCGTCGTGGGCAACGCGATGGCCCGCGGCATGGGGATCGACGAGACGAACGGCGTCGACTGGGGCCGCCACGGCCTCCAGCTCGCGGCCGCGGTCGTCATCGTCTTCGTCGGCGACATGCTGTACTCGGCGGTACGGGGCCGCAGAGAGCGCGCTTGAACGTACGACGAAGGGGGTGGGTTCCTGATCAGGAACCCACCCCCTTCGTGAGCGTCACGAACCGATGACCTCCACCGCCGCCAGGTTCTTCTTGCCCCGCCGCAGCACCAGCCACCGCCCGTGCAACAGGTCCTCCTCGGCGGGAACCGCGTCCTCGCCGGCGACCTTCACGTTGTTCACGTACGCGCCGCCCTCCTTGACCGTGCGGCGCGCGGCCGACTTGCTGGCGACCAGGCCGACCCCGGCGAGGAGGTCGACCACGGGGCCGAGCTCCGAGACCTGGACGTGCGGCACCTCGGAGAGGGCCGCGGCCAGCGTCTTCTCGTCGAGTTCACCCAGCTCACCCTGGCCGAAAAGGGCCTTCGACGCGGCGATCACGGCGGCCGTCTGGTCGGCGCCGTGCACCAGGGTCGTCAGCTCCTCGGCGAGCGTGCGCTGGGCGGTACGGGCCTGGGGGCGCTCCTCGGTGAGCTTCTCCAGCTCCTCCAGTTCCGCACGGGACTTGAAGGACAGGATCCGCAGGTACGTCGAGACGTCCCGGTCGTCCACGTTCAGCCAGAACTGGTAGAACGCGTACGGCGTCGTCATCTCCGGGTCGAGCCAGACGGCGCCGCCCTCGGTCTTGCCGAACTTGGTGCCGTCCGACTTGACCATCAGCGGCGTCGCGACGCAGTGCACCGAGGCGTCCGGCTCCAGGCGGTGGATGAGGTCCAGGCCCGCCGTGAGGTTGCCCCACTGGTCGCTGCCGCCCTGCTGGAGCGTGCAGCCGTACCTCCGGTACAGCTCCAGGAAGTCCATGCCCTGGAGCAGCTGGTAACTGAACTCCGTGTAGCTGATGCCCTCCTGGGACTCCAGGCGCCGGGCGACCGAGTCCTTCGTGAGCATCTTGTTGACGCGGAAGTGCTTGCCGATGTCCCGGAGGAACTCGATGGCCGACAGACCGGCCGTCCAGTCCAGGTTGTTCACCATCACTGCGGCGTTCTCGCCCTCGAAGGACAGGAACGGCTCGATCTGCCCGCGCAGCCGGGTGACCCAGTTGGCGACCGTCTCCGGGTCGTTCAGCGTGCGCTCCGCCGTCGGGCGCGGGTCGCCGATCTGGCCGGTCGCCCCGCCCACCAGGGCCAGCGGACGCAGGCCCGCCTGCTGGAGGCGCCGCATGGTGAGCACCTGCACCAGGTGGCCGACGTGGAGACTGGCCGCCGTCGGGTCGAAGCCGCAATAGAACGTGACGGGACCGTCCGCGAGCGCCTTGCGCAAAGCGTCCTCGTCGGTGGACAGGGCGAACAGCCCGCGCCACTTCAGCTCGTCGACGATGTCCGTCACGGTTCTCTTGTCTCCTCGGAATCTGCGCAGACCCGTTCGGGTCGGTCAGCTACGAGGTTATACGCCCTGACTGACAGAGCTCATATTGAAATCCGGCACCCGCAGGGCGGGCATCGCGGCCCTGGTGAACCAGTCGCTCCACTCACGCGGCAGCGTCTTCTCCGTCCGGCCTGCCTCGACCGCCCGCCCCAGCAGATCCACCGGCGACTCGTTGAACCGGAAGTTGTTCACCTCGCCGGCCACCTCGCCGTTCTCGACGAGGTAGACGCCGTCCCGGGTCAGCCCGGTCAGCAGCAGCGTCGCCGGATCGACCTCGCGGATGTACCAGAGACAGGTCAGCAGCAGACCCCGCTCGGTGGCCGCGACCATCTCCTCCAGGGACGTGTCCGCGCCGCCGTCGAGGATCAGGTTGCCGATCCCCGGGGCCACCGGCAGACCGGTCAGGCCCGCGCTGTGCCGGGTGCTCGTGAGGTGCGCGAGCTCGCCCGCGCGGACCCACTCGGTGGCCCGGAGGGGCAGTCCGTTGTCGAACACCGACGCGTCGTCCCCGGAGGAGTGCGTGAGCACGAAGGGGGCGCTTTCGAGCCCCGGCTCGTTCGGGTCGCTGCGCAGCGTCAGCGGCAGATCGGTGAGCTTCTCGCCGACGCGGGTACCGCCGCCGGGCTTGCTGAACACCGTCCGGCCCTCGGCCGCGTCCCGGGCCGCCGCCGACCACATCTGGTAGATCAGCAGGTCCGCGACGGCGGTCGGCGGCAGCAGTGTCTCGTACCGCCCCGCGGGCAGCTCGACCCGCCGCTCGGCCCAGCCGAGCCGCTTGGCAAGCTCCGCGTCGAGCGCCGCCGGGTCCACGTCCTTGAAGTCCCGCGTCGACCGCCCGGCCCACGCCGAACGCGTACGGTCCGGGGACTTGGCGTTCAGCTCCAGCGTCCCGTTGGGCTGGTCGTGACGCAGCCGCAGCCCTGTCGACGTACCGAGGTAGCTCGTGACGAGCTCGTGGTTGGCGAAGCCGTACAGCTCTCGTCCGCCCGCACGCGCGCGTGCGAACGATTCGCCGAGCGCCGGCGCGAAGTCCGCGAAGACGGCGGACGAGGTCTCGGTGGGCGAGTCCGTGAAGTCGGGGGAGGCGGGCACACCCTCGACGAGCGGCTGTGCGTCCTCGGCCGGGCTCGCGCCGCGCGCGGCGGCCTCGGCGGCCCGCACCAGCGGCTCCAGCTCCTCGGGGGTCACGGCCGACCGCGAGACGACCCCGGAGGCGGTGCCCTCCCGGCCGTCGACGGTCGCGATGACGGTCAGCGTGCGCCCGCGCGTGACGCCGTTCGTGGTCAGCGCGTTGCCCGCCCAGCGCAGGTTCGCGGTCGACTGCTCGTCGGCGATCACGACGCAGCCGTCGGCCCGGGACAGTTCGAGGGCGCGCTCGACGATCTCGTGCGGCTTGTTCGTCGTGGTCATCGACCGGCCTCCTGCGTGGTGTTCAGAATGTTGACGCCCTTGAAGAGGGCCGACGGGCAGCCGTGCGAGACCGCCGCGACCTGGCCCGGCTGGGCCTTGCCGCAGTTGAAGGCACCGCCCAGGACATACGTCTGCGGGCCGCCCACCGCCGCCATCGAACCCCAGAAGTCGGTGGTCGTCGCCTGGTACGCGACATCCCGCAGCTGGCCCGTGATCCGCCCGTTCTCGATCCTGAAGAACCGCTGCCCGGTGAACTGGAAGTTGTAGCGCTGCATGTCGATCGACCAGGACCGGTCGCCGACGACGTAGATCCCGCGGTCGACCCCGCCGATCAGATCCTCGGTGGACAGCCCGCCCGGATCCGCCTGGAGCGACACGTTCGCCATCCGCTGTACGGGGACATGGCCGGGGGAGTCGGCGTACGCGCAGCCGTTGGACCGCTCGAAGCCGGTCAGCCGGGCGATCCTGCGGTCCAGCTGGTAGCCGACCAGGGTCCCGTCCTTGACGAGGTCCCAGGACTGGCCCTCGACCCCCTCGTCGTCGTACCCGATGGTCGCGAGCCCGTGCTCGGCGGTGCGGTCACCGGTGACGTTCATCAGCTCGGAGCCGTACTTCAGCTTGCCCAGCTGGTCGAAGGTGGCGAACGAAGTCCCGGCGTACGCGGCCTCGTAGCCGAGCGCGCGGTCCAGCTCGGTGGCGTGCCCGATGGACTCGTGGATGGTCAGCCACAGGTTGGACGGGTCGACGACGAGGTCGTACACCCCCGCCTCGACGCTCGGCGCCCGCATTTTCTCGGCGAGCAGTTCCGGAATCCGTCCGAGCTCGCCCTCCCAGTCCCAGCCGGTGCCCTGCAGGTACTCCCAGCCGCGTCCGACGGGCGGCGCGATGGTGCGCATCGAGTCGAACTCGCCGCTCGACTCGTCGACGGCGACGGCGGTCAGCTGGGGATGCAGACGGACCCGCTGCTGCGTGGTCACCGTCCCCGCCGTGTCCGCGTAGAACTTGTTCTCGTGCACCGTCAGCAGCGAGGCGTCCACGTGACTGACGCCGTCCGCCGCGAGCAGTCGCGCGCTCCAGTCGGTGAGCAGCCCGGTCTTCTCCTCGTCCGGCACGGAGAAGGGGTCGATCTCGTACGAGGAGATCCAGGTCTGTTCGGCGTGCACCGGCTCGTCGGCCAGCTCCACGCGCTCGTCGGAACCGGCCGCCTTGATCACCTGGGCGGAGAGCTTCGCCATCGCCACGGCCTGCGAGGCGACCTTCGCCGCCGCGTCCATCGTCAGGTCCACGCCGGACGCGAACCCCCAGGTGCCGCCGTGCACCACCCGCACCGCGTACCCCAGGTCGGTCGAGTCCGACGATCCCGCGGGCTTCGCGTCCCGCAGCCGCCAGGCCGCGCCGCGCACCCGCTCGAACCGGAAGTCCGCATGATCGGCGCCCAGGGCACGCGCGCGGGCGAGGGCGGCGTCGGCCAAGGCCCTGAGCGGCAGTGCCAGGAATGACTGATCGATTTCATGGGGCACGGGTGGATTTCCCTTCGTCCTGACCGTCGGGTCCGGCCTGCTCGAACCATCGAATCGCCAGACCGCAGTGAAACATGTCCCGCGCTCGCCGCACACGTGAAATCCGGCTGGCAGCCAGGCGGAACGGCGAAAGCCGGGAGCGGCATGAGCGGCCGCGTCGTGTCACCGGGGCGGGTGATCCCATGCCGTTCCCCGGCGGGTCCGACTCGGGCCGCACTAGCGTGAATTCCATGTCCAGCAAGCGCCACTCCACGAAGCCGAAGCCGAAGCCGAAGGCATCGGCACCCGGCGAGCTTTCGCCCCAGCCCGACTCCTCCCGCTTCTACGCCTCAGGCGCGGAAGCCGCCACCGCGATGGAGGAGTCGGCCGACCAGTATCCGGAGTACCGCGAGGAGACCCTGCTGGAGGCCGCGAGCGAATGGGCGCTGGCCGAGGAGTTCCAGCGGGCGCTCGCCATCTACGACCGGCTGCTCGACGAAGGCTGCGAGGAGCCGGAGATGGTCGCGGCGTACCGGGCCTCGGCGCTCTGGGATCTGGGCCGGGCGGACGAGGCGCGGGAGTCGATCGCCGATCTGAGGACGCGCCACCCCAAGGACCCCGACCTTTGGCGGTACATGGGCGAACTGCTGGAGTCGAAGGACGAGCTCCGGGCGGCCATGGAGTGGTTCACCGCGGGGCTGACGCACGCGCTCGGCCCGAGTGCTCCGCTCACTCCGGAGTCGGTGCGGGGAGCCGAGCACGCGACGGAGATCGAGCAGCTCGTCATCGGGCGCCATCGGGTGCGCAGACTGCTCGGCGAGCCCCACGACGACTGCGACGACCTCGCCGACCGGCTGCACGAGGGCCGGGCGCACCTGTTCGGCGCGGCACGCCCGCTGGACGAACTGCATGATCCGAGGAGGCAGCGCGCCACCTGGGAGAACGATCCGGAGATGATGGAGGCCGAGATCAAGGCCGTGCAGGAGGAGGCCGAGGCGCACCGCGCCGCCCGGGCCCGGCCCGTTACGACCTGTGCGCTGTTCTGGGCGGCGGACGACTTCGAGGAGCTCCTGTCGTCCTGGCCGGCGTCCGCGGACGCCTACGGCGCCGACCACGCCGGTCATCTGCGACAGGTGGAGCAGACCCTGCGGCGGCTGTCGGAGGAAGGCGCGACGCATCTCTCCACCGGCCGCGGCGACGTGCAGGACCTCGAAGCGCATGCACAGCAGGCGGGCCTCACCCCTGACGCGCCGTCGACGCGATCCGCGTACGCCGCGGAGCTCGCCCGTGCCGGCAGAGCCGAGGCGTGGCCCCCGCCTCGCAACGCCCCCTGCTGGTGCGGCTCGGAGCGCAAGTACAAGAAGTGCTGCGGGAACCCCGCGTCGGCTTGATCGGGTGAAGACGTGAACGGCTGTGGAGACAGTTGGAGAGATACAGGCCGACGCGCGGGCTGACCGGGGTGCGTCGACCGTGCCGACTGTAGAGACCCGACAGGAGGCGGCGGGTGCCACTGTCGGTGCCCGATTCTCCGTAAGGGGGACGGTACCGATAGGTTTTTGAGGTACCAGACCGGCTATCGAAAGGGTGATCCGTTGAGCCGCTCGGTTCTCGTCACCGGAGGAAACCGGGGCATCGGCCTCGCCATCGCCCGCGCTTTCGCCGACGCGGGCGACAAGGTCGCGATCACGTACCGCTCGGGTGAGCCCGGGGCCCTTCGGGAAGAAGGGTTCCTGGCCGTCAAGTGCGACATCACCGACAGTGATCAGGTGGAGCAGGCCTACAAGGAGATCGAGGCCGAGCACGGCCCGGTCGAGGTGCTGGTCGCCAACGCCGGCGTCACCAAGGACCAGCTGCTGATGCGGATGTCCGAGGACGATTTCACGTCCGTCGTGGACACCAACCTGACGGGCGCCTTCCGGGTCGTGAAGCGCGCCAACCGCGCCATGCTGCGGGCCAAGAAGGGCCGTGTCGTGCTGATCTCCTCGGTCGTCGGCCTGATGGGCTCGCCGGGCCAGGCGAACTACGCCGCGTCCAAGGCCGGCCTGGTCGGCTTCGCGCGCTCGCTCGCCCGTGAGCTCGGCTCGCGCAACATCACCTTCAATGTCGTCGCGCCCGGCTTCGTGGACACCGACATGACCAAGGTGCTCACCGACGAGCAGCGCCAGGGCATCGTGAAGCAGGTGCCGCTCGGCCGGTACGCGCAGCCCGAGGAGATCGCCGCGGCGGTGCGGTTCCTCGCCTCGGACGACGCCTCGTACATCACTGGAGCCGTCATCCCGGTTGACGGCGGACTGGGAATGGGTCACTGATCATGAGCGGAATTCTCGAGGGCAAGCGCATCCTGATCAGCGGTGTGCTGATGGAGTCCTCCATCGCCTTCCACGCCGCCAAGCTGGCCCAGGAGCAGGGCGCCGAGATCATCCTGACGGCGTTCCCGCGGCCCACGCTGACCGAGCGCATCGCGAAGAAGCTCCCCAAGCCCGCCAAGGTCATCGAGCTCGACGTCAGCAACGACGAGCACCTCGCGCGGCTGGCCGACCTGGTCGGCGAGGAGCTGGGCGGCCTGGACGGCGTCGTGCACTCCATCGGCTTCGCTCCGCAGGACGCCCTCGGCGGCAACTTCCTCAACACGCCGTTCGAGTCGGTCGCCACGGCCATGCACATCTCGGCGTTCTCCCTGAAGTCGCTGACGATGGCCTGCCTGCCGCTGATGCAGAACGGCGGCTCGGTCGTCGGCCTCACCTTCGACGCGCAGTACGCCTGGCCGCAGTACGACTGGATGGGCCCGGCCAAGGCCGCCCTGGAGGCCACCAGCCGCTACATGGCGCGCGACCTGGGCAAGCAGAACATCCGCTGCAACCTGATCTCCGCGGGCCCCATCGGCTCCATGGCCGCCAAGTCCATCCCCGGCTTCAGCGATCTGGCAGCGGTGTGGGACAGCCGTTCGCCCCTGGAGTGGGACCTCAAGGACCCGGATCCGGCCGGCCGCGGCATCGTCGCCCTGCTCAGCGACTGGTTCCCGAAGACCACCGGCGAGATCATCCACGTGGACGGCGGTCTGCACGCGATCGGGGCGTGACGCTTCGCGGTTCCACGCTCAGGACGCCGTACGTCCAGGACGCCGTACGTTCATGACGCCGTACGTTCATGACGCCCCGTTCCCCCGCAGCGCGCGGGGAGCGGGGCGTCACCCGTTCGGCCCCACCGGCCGGGCGGGGAAGGGGGTAACCACCCACTCTGGAGTAGGAGTTCCCCTCCCGAGATGCCCTCCCCAGCACGGCCGAGGAGGTCCCTTGTGCGCTCGCCCACGAGCTTCGCTCCGCTGCTGGCCGCCCTGACCCTCCTGCTCGCGCTGCCCTGCGACGCGGCCTCGTACACCGCGAAAACGGTGCCCCACGCGCGTGTGCCCGTCGACAGGCCCTTCGGGGCGGCGTGCCGGACCTCGGTCGACGGTTCGTACGTGACGGCGTACTGCCACAACCCGTATCCGGAGACCGACCGCGTCGGCCTGCACGTCGAGTGCGACCGGTGGTGGGACATCGACAGCGACCTGACCCCGGTCGAGGCGGGACCCGCGCAGACCGTGCGGCTCACCGGCCGCTGCTGGAAGGAAGTCCGCTCGGCCTGGGTCAGTCACCAGAGGTGACTGCCCGGGTCAGTCACCAGAGGTGACGCCGGACCCCTTCTCACCGAACCGCCCCGGACGGCACAGGAACGGATAGCCCGCCGCCTCCGCGGCGGCGGCTGCCGCGTCGCCCGCGCGGATCGCGTCCACCAGACGTGCGTGGTCCATGTACGTCTCGGGCGTCAGCTCCTCGCCCACGTCCTCGCGCAGCCAGTCCCGCACGACCTCGCCCAGGTCCGCGTACATCGCCGTCATGACGTCGTTGTGGGACGCGGCCACCACGGCGAGGTGAAAGGTCGTGTCGGCGGTCACGAAGGCCTCCGCGTCGCCCGACTCCCAGGCCTCCTCACGGCGTACCAGGAGCGCGTCCAGCTGCTTGAGATCACGCTCGGTGCGGCGCTCGGCGGCCAGCTTCGCGGCGCTCGACTCCAGGATGGAGCGCAGCTCGGCGACGTGCCGCGGATCGGCGTCGGCGAAGCGGCGGTGCATCACGCCCGCCAGCTCGCTGGTTGCCACGACGTAGGTGCCCGAGCCCTGCCGGATGTCGAGCAGACCGTTGTGCGCGAGCGCGCGCACGGCCTCCCGGACCGTGTTGCGGGCGACCCTCAGCTGCTCGACGAGCTCCGGCTCGGTGGGGATGCGCGAACCCACCGGCCACTCGCCCGAGGTGATCTGCTTGCGCAGCTCGGCGATGACCTGCTCGGACAGCCCCGATCGGCGGGGGTGGCTCAGGGTCATGACGGTCCTTCGCGCCAGGGGTGCACCGGGATGCGTGTCACGGGATGCATGTCAGGGAATTGTGCACCAGGGGGTTGGACAACCAATCATCCCATGATTCTATGATGACGTTCATGACTGGCGAGGAAACCCGGACGACGATGTCCACACCGATACGAAGCTCTGCCCAGGACGCGGACCCCCGGGCGCCCGCCACGCGCGCGTGGATGACGCGTCTGGTGATCGTCGGCATCGTCCTCACGGCCCTCAACCTGCGCCCCGCCATCACCAGCCTCGGCGCCCTCCTCGAAGAGGTGCGCGACGGACTCGGCATGAGCGGCAGCGTCGCCGGGCTGCTCACCTCCGTACCGCCGCTCTGCTTCGCCGTCTTCGGCGTGACGGCACCGCGCCTGGCCCGCCGCTTCGGACCGGGCGTCGTGGTGTGCGCCGGCATGGTGGCGATCGCGGCGGGACTGGCGATCCGGCCCTTCGCCGGGAACACGGCCGGATTCCTCGCCGCCAGCGCCCTCGCGCTCATGGGCATCGCGGTCAGCAACGTCCTGATGCCGGTGATCGTCAAGCGCTGGTTCCCGGACCGGGTCGGCCCGATGACCGGCCTCTACTCCATGGCCCTCGCGCTCGGCACCGCCGCCGCGGCCGCCGTCACCGTGCCCGTGACCCGGGCGCTGGGCGGCGACTGGCAGTCGGGCCTGGCCGTCTGGGCGGGGCTCGCCGCCGTCGCCGTACTGCCGTGGATCCCCCTCGTACGGGCCCGGGGGACGGCCTTGTCCGCCGACACGCGCCCCGCTCCGGCTCCTGCCCCGGCCTCGGCCTCGGCTTCCTCGGCACGTCAGGAGGCACGTCGGGAGGCACGTCAGGAGCCCGCCACGCTGCGGATCACCCGGAGCCGTACGGCCTGGGCGCTCGCCGTCTTCTTCGGACTGCAGGCCACCGCCGCGTACATCACGATGGGCTGGATGCCGCAGATCTTCCGGGACGCGGGCGTCCCGGCGGGCACGGCCGGACTGCTGCTCGCCGTCACCATGGTGATGGGCGTACCACTGGCGTTCGTCATCCCGCGGCTGGCCGCCCGGCTGCCCCACCAGGGGCCGATCGTGGTCGCCCTCGGCAGCTGCGGTCTCGTCGGGTACGCGGGGCTCTACTTCGCCCCGGCGGGCGGCGCCTGGGCGTGGGCGCTGCTGCTCGGCGTCTCCAACTGCGCGTTCCCGCTGGCCCTCACGATGGTCGGCATGCGGGCCAGGACGGGCGCGGGGGTCGCACAGCTGTCGGCATTCGCACAGAGTGCCGGCTACCTGATCTCGATCCCCGGCCCACTCCTGGTGGGCGTGCTCTACCAGCACAGCGGCGGCTGGGGGCTGCCGATCGCGCTCATGGCGGGGCTGATGCTCCCGCAGATCGTGGTGGGTGTCATGGCGGGGCGCGACCGTACGGTCGAGGGCGAGGCCGAGGCCGCGCTGTGACTCCGTCGGTGACCTAGCCGGTGGCCTCGCCGGTGAGCCGACCCCACCGGTGAGGGGGCGGGCGAGGGGTGCGAGACTAGCCGTATGCCCGTGCTCGATCCGAACCCCCAGAACGGCCAGAAGAAGATGCTCCTCGTCTTCGGCGCGTTCCTCGCCATCTTCGTGATCATCGGCGTCATCGCGACGATCGCCTCGCCCTGACCCGTTCGGGGCGCGATGGTGGGGCTAGCCCCACCATCCCCTAGGGGGTGAGTGTCAGGGTCAAGTGGGTGGATCACCGGATGGGTTGAGGGCTCCGGCTTCCGTACCTTCGAAGTGTGACCGCGAGGACGCGGACCACGGACCACCGAAGACCCACGGAGGCGGCATGTCGGCCCCTACGCACACCCAGCCCCACCCGGCGACCAGGGGCGGCGTGGAGACCCGGCTGCCCTGGTGGGCCGTCGCCCTCCCCGCGCTGGCCTTCGTCACGCTGCTGTTGCTGATACTCAACCCCGCGGACGCCCAGGCGGCGAGCGGCGACCCCGCGGTCGGGCAGCTCTTCGAGCGCATCCAGGACATGGTGCTCCACCAGGGCTCCTGAGCCCTCTGTAACCCATGCCGAGGCAGCGACTCAACTCCCTGCGCCCCGTGGCGTGTTTCATGCGAAGCTGGGACCCATGAGCGTCGCAGAACCCCGCAGGATTGTCCTTTTCCGGCATGCGAAAGCCGACTGGCCAGAGGTGCCCGACCATGAGCGGCCGCTCGCTGAGCGGGGCCGCAAGGACGCCGCCGTCGCCGGACGCAAGCTGGCCGACACCGGCATCCCCTTCGATCTGGCTCTCTGCTCCACCGCGGCCCGGACCCGCGAGACCTGGAAACTCGCCGTCCAGGAGTTCCCGCACCGGCCGAAAACGGTCTACGAGGAGCGGCTCTACGAGGCATCGCCCGGTGAGCTGATCGCCGTACTCAACGAAACCCCGGACGACGCGCAGAACGCGCTCCTGATCGGCCACAACCCCGGCGTGCAGGGTCTCGCCGACATCCTGGCCGGGCAGTCCGAGGGCGACGTGCAGGAGCGGATGAGCCGCCGCGGCTTCCCCGCCGCCGCCTTCGCCGTGCTCTCCTTCACCGGCTCCTGGAAGACCCTGGAGCCGGGCACGGCCACGCTGCTCGACTACTGGGCGCCGTCCGAGTAACGCCACCTCGGCGTAACCCCACCTCGGAGTAACACCACCTCGACGCGGACGGGGCCCGGTAGTCGAGCAGCGTGGCCGTGCCCGGCTCCAGGGTCTTCCAGGAGCCGGTGAAGGAGAGCACGGCGAAGGCGGC
>NZ_JBFAHW010000181.1:0-14080 GCF_040654355.1 Streptomyces sp. NPDC050704
CGTCCTCAAACGCCGGACGGGCTGGGGGGGCCGGGACCAGGCAGGGTGGGCGGGGGTCGGGCTGAGTGGACCTGGCCGGGCTGAAAAGCAGGGCGCAGCCCGCTTTTCAGGGGCGCGGGGAACTGCGCGACCAGCCCCCACCCACCCGCACCCGACCACACACCCCCTCAGGGTCTGGGGCGCAGCCCCAGGGGACGGGACGGGTAGGGGCGGCGGGGGCGAGAATCCCGGCCGTATCCCTGTTCAGCCGTGCGGCAGTACAACTGCCCGGCCGTTGATCTCTCCCGCGTGCAGCCGCGCGTACGCCGCCGGAGCGTCCTCGATCGAGAACGTCTCGACGTGGGAGGAGACGAGACCCTGCCGAGCGAGTTCGACGACCTCCATGAGCTCGACGCGGCTACCCCAGTAGGGCGCCGAGGCGGACACCTCGAACGGCAGCCCACCCCCGAAGCCGACCGCCAGCGTGCCCCCGCCGATGCCGACGACGGTCACATCGCCCTCCACCGCCACCACCGCGGCGGCCACCGCCAGGGTCGCCTCGACTCCGACGAAGTCCAGAACCACCTCCGCTCCCACCCCACCGGTGAGTTCCCGGATGCGTGCCGCGGCCTCGCCGTCGGAGCGCAGCGTCTCGTGAGCGCCGACGGTCTGCGCCAGAGCCAGCTTCTCCTTGCTCACGTCGAGGGCGACGACCCGGGCGGAAGTCAGCCCCCGCAGCAGCTGTACGGCGAGATGGCCCAGGCCGCCGACGCCGATCACCACCGCCGTGCTGCCCGGCACCAGCTTGGGCAGCGACTTCCGGATCGCGTGATACGGGGTGAGTCCGGCGTCGGTGAGCGGCGCCGCCTGCGCCGGATCGAGGCCGTGCAGCGGCACGAGGTGGCGCGGCGAGTCCACCACCATGTACTCCGCCAGGGCACCGGGAGAGCCGAGGCCGGGCGGCATGATGCCGAGCCCGGCGGCATGCGGACAGCAGTTCTCCTTGCCCTCGGCACACTTACGGCAGTGACCACAGCCCCACGGGCCGTACACCGCCACGTCGTCGCCCTCGGTCACCCCCGTGACACCGCTTCCCACGGCCGCGACCGTGCCGGCGCCCTCGTGACCGAGCGTCAGGGGCAGCGCGTAGGGGAACTGTTCCGCGGGCCAGCCCATGACCGCCAGGTCGGAGTGGCACAGCCCCGCGGCCGTCACCTTCAACAGCACCTGGCCCGGGCCCGGTTCGGGCACCGGAACCTCGACCACCTCAGGCTCGCCGCCCACTGTCCGGTACTGAACCGCTTTCATCATCAGACCTCCTTGTCAGGGGTGGCTACACGCTCGGCGGGCGGCGACTTGTGACGGCGCAGAACCGCCGGTAGCGCGATCCGCCCACCCGTAAGGACCAGCGCGACGATGAGCACCGAACCGGTGAACAGGCTCGCGGCCCACTGCGCGCTCGTGGCGAGCCCGAGCCCCGTGATGCCGGTGCCGAGCAGCAGCACCGCGAGCACGGTGCCCCAGGCGTTGAAACGGCCCGCGCGCAGCTGGGTCGCGCCGACAAAGGCCGCCGCGTAGGCCGACAGCAGATACGGCGTGCCCGCGGTCGGCGATCCGGATCCCACCGAGGCCGCGAAGACGATCCCGGCGAAACCGGAGAGCAGCGCGGACGCCACCAGCGTCAGGAAACGCAGCCGGTCGGTCCGTACTCCTTGCAGGCGTGCCGCGTCGGCGTTGAAGCCGGTCGCGTACAACCGGCGTCCGGTGGCGGTGTGTTCCAGCAGGAACCAGATGGCGGCCGCGGCGAGCAGCAGATACAGCACCGGCAGCGTGATGCCGCCCGCGTCCAGCTGGGCCAGACTGGCGAACGGCCTGTCCAGCAGCTGAACACCGGTGATGGAGCTGTCCTTCGTGACCATGGTGATCACGGACTGGATCAGCGCGCCGGTGGCCAGCGTCGCGATGAACGAGTCGACCCGCAGCACCACCACCACGATTCCGTTGACCACCCCGATCAGCAGTGCGGCCGTCATCGCCAGGGCGATCGCGGCGCCGGGGCCGAGCCCCGCGGTGACCATGAAGTAGGCGGTCAGCACGCTGGTGAGGGACATGGTGTAGGCGACCGACAGGTCGAAGACCCGTGCGGCCAGCGGCGGTACGACGCTGAGCGCGACCAGCCCGGCCACGGCGTTGCCGTTCAGTACCTGCTTGACCGTGATGACCGTCGGGAACGTGTCCGGCGCCCAGACGGAGAAGAGCACGACGATGACCAGCCACACGTACACGGCGCCGATGTTCCGGAACGACAGGGCGGCCACGGCCCGTCGGCCCAACGCGCCCAGGGCGGGCACGGACCTGTCCGGTCGTCCCGCCGGTTCCGGTGGTTCCGGTGGTTCGGTCGGCCGGAGTCCCGCGGCCCGGGTGGGGGGCGAGGTCGGAGTCGGGGTGGATGTCATCTCACTCTGTTCCTTCCATGGCGTGGACGAGCGCGGGCTCGGTGATGTCCCGGCCACTGATCTCCCGTACGATCCGGCCGTCCCTCACCACCAGGACACGGGTGCACAGCGCGAGCAGGTCCTGGGTGTCGGACGAGGAGACGATGACGCCCATGCCCTCTTCGGCCTGACGCTCGATCAGGTCGTACAGCTGGAGGCGGGTGGCGATGTCGACGCCGGCCGTGGGTTCGCACAGCACCAGCACCGGCGGGCGCTGGGCCAGACAGCGGGCCAGCACGACCTTCTGCTGGTTGCCGCCGCTCAGCGTGGTGATCCGGGCCCCGCGACCGGCCGTACGCACCCCGACCCGCTCGATCCACTCCTCCGCGAGCGCGCCTTCCCGTCCTCGGTGCAGCCGGCCGACGCGGGCGCGGAGCCGGTCGAGGAGCGGGAGAGTGAGGTTCTCCCCGACCGAGAAGTCGCCGATCACTCCCTCGCCCGACCGGTCCGCGGGGACCAGCGGGAGGCCGAGCCCGCCGGCGTCGCGCGCCTCGACCCACCGCTCGGAGCGTTCCGGCAGCCGCAGCCTGCCGCGTACCGGGCCGGTTCGGGCCCCGCACACCGCGTACGGCACGACCTCGTGGCCGGAGCCGACCAGGCCGGTGATGCCCAGTCGTTCGCCCCTGGCCAGCTCGAAGCCGACTCCGCGCAGCGGGCCCGCCCAGAGGTCGCGGACCTCCAGTACGGCCTCGGCAGGACCGGAAGGAGACCCTGGACGGTGGTCGGTCTCCATCTCCTCACCCCCTTCCTCCGCTTCGGCCTCCTCGCTCTCCTCGCCCGCCATCAGTTCCGCCAGCGAGCGCGGGGTGAGGTCGGCGACGGGCAGGGTGGCGATCCGTCGGCCGCCGCGGATGACGGTCACCCGGTCGGCGAGCGCGAAGATCTCGTCCATCCGGTGCGAGACGTACAGGACACCGGCACCGGCGTCCCGGATCTCGCGCACGATGTCGAAGAGCCGGGCCACCTCGCCGGGCGGCAGCACGGCGGTCGGTTCGTCGAGCACCAGGACACCGCGCCGGCCCTCCCAGCCCTGCAGCGCGGCGGCGATGGCCACCACCGCGCGCTGGACGGGAGAGGCCTGGGCCAGTGGCCTGCGTACGTCGATGCCGAGGCCGAACCGTTCCACCAGCGCGGTCGTCCGCCGTTCCATCTCCGACCAGCGGATGTTGCCGAAGGCGGTACGGGCGAAACCGCGGCTGAGCGCGAGGTTGTCCGTGGCGCTCAACTCCCCCACCAGACCCAGCTCCTGGTGGACGAAGCGGAGCCGGTCGTGCCGGGCAGCGGTGACATGTTCCAGGTCGAACGGCTCACCGTCGAGTTCGGCGACCGCTCCCGGCTCGGCGTGGTGGTAGCCCGCGAGGATCTTGATGAGGGTGGACTTGCCGGAGCCGTTGGGCCCGATCAGGGCGTGGATCTCACCGGGTTCGACCTCCAGATCGACATCCCGCAGCGCGTGGGTTCCGCCGAACCTCTTCGAGAGGGCGGCCACTCGCAGCAAGGGCCGGGTCAACTGAGCCCCCAGAGCGCCTTGAACTGCGCCTGATAGTCCTCGACGAGCGGGAAGTCGCCGTCCGCGGAGGGGAGGTTGTCCTTGGTGACCAGCATGTTGGGCAGCACCGCCTTCTGGTCCGCGTCCATCGGCTGGTCGGTGAAGTGGCGGGCCAGCGCGTCGACCTGGAGCCATGCCGTCTCGTGGGAGTTCAGCGCCATCGCGCCGTCGGTCTGGCCGCTCTGGATGTACTGGTAGCTCTGCGCGTCACCGACGTTGACCACGAGGTGCTTGCCGGTGATGCCGGCGGTCTTCAGCGCGGCCGGGACGCCCACGTTGAGCAGGCCGAGCGAGAAGACGACATGGGTCACCTTCGGGTGCGATCTGAGGTACGAGACCACGCGGTCCGGCATGTCCTTGCCGACCGAGGTGATCGGTACATCGACGGTGTCGAGCGCGCAGCCCTCGCACCATTCCTTGTACTTGGCCGCGAACGCCTCTTCGACGGGCTTGAGGATCGTGTAGGCGGGGAGGTCGAAGTAGACGGTGTCGGCCTTGGCGCCGCTGTCCGACACCACCCACGAGGCGATCATCTCGCCCTGGATGCCGACGTCGTCCGGTCCGTTCTTCAGCAGGGAGATGCCGTCGCCCAGTACGTCGTCGGCGTTCGACTGGATGACGGGGATGCCGGCCGCCTTCAGCTCGGCCAGCTGCTTGGCGTAGACCGCGCGCGGGAAGCCCGAGGCGACGACGGCGTCCGGCTTGTCGCGCAGGGCCTGTTCGTAGGCGGCCTGGACGGACTCCGGGGTGCCCTGGGTGGCGATCTGCTTCACCGTCCAGCCCAGTTCCTTCGCGCCGGCCGTGAAGAAGTCGGCGAGGTCCTTGCAGGACTGGACGCCGCAGAGGATGAAGTCGATCTTCTTGCCCTCGGGGATGTCCTTGCCCACCGGCTCGGTGACGGGGATGCGGGTCGGGCGCTCGGAGTACTTCTCCGCGGCGGCGCGGGCGGCTGTCAGGCCGGGGGTGTCGGCCGCCGCGGCCTGCGACGCGTCGGCCGCGGCCGGGGACGAGTCGCCGCCGCACGCCGTGAGGGCGAGCAGGGCGGTGAGGGGGACGATCGCGGTGAGGGCGCGGCGGACCGCGCGACCGGGTCTGGAACTCATCGTTGAGTACTCCCGTGGTGTGGCGCCTGCGCTGCCGCGGGCCCGCGTCGTTCGCACGTCTGCGGCGGTCGGCTCTGTTCAGGCGGATTCCGGTGCCGTCCGGACCGGAACGGCACGCATGGAGGCTGGAGAGGGCTGCGTGATCCGCCGTCGTGGGGTACGGCGCGGGCCGCCGGGGTGACCGGTCGGCGCTGCGGCCGGGGCTGGAGGAGTCTCCCCGGACCAAGAAACTTATGAGGCACTACAGCCTCAAGTGCGTCGGAGTGTGACACGGTCCGGCGGGCTTGGGGAGAGGTCGGTCACCATGAATTCGAAGTATGACGGCACATTTCCTCGACCACCTCGACAGATGCGGCGTCCGAACGCCGTCGCGAGTGTTGCTCCGGGCCGTACCGTCTAACTACACTCACTCTAAAGTTTCTGCCGGAGGAGAGATGATGGACGAAACGTCGGAGTTGGGCAGCGCCCGATGCCCCGGACCCAGCGTCCAGGACTACCTCGACCAGGACAGCCGCCCCGTTCCCCCCGCGCTGAGGCACGACCGGAACGACTACATCGGCAGCGAGGACATCGACTCCGCGCGCTTCGTCTCCCGTGACTGGGCAGAGCTCGAGATGCGGCAGGTATGGCGGCGCGTGTGGCAGTTCGCCTGCCTGGAGAGCGAGATTCCCGAGGTCGGCGACCACGAGGTCTACGAGATCGGCGACGAGTCGCTGATCGTCGCGCGGACGGCCCCCGGCGAGATCCGCGCGTACGTCAACGTGTGCCTGCACCGCGGACGGAAGCTGCGCACCGGCGGGGGCAACGTCGGCGAGTTCCGCTGCTCGTTCCACGGTTTCGCCTGGAACCTCGACGGCACCATGCAGACCCCGCCCTGCGCCTGGGACTTCCCGCACGTCAGCCCGGAGAAGTTCGCCCTCCCCGAGGCCCAGGTGGCCACCTGGCGCGGTTTCGTCTTCATCAACATGGACCCGTACGCGGAGTCCTTCGAGAGCTACCGCGGCACCTTCGACGAGCACTACATCTGGCCGCTGGAGGACCGCTACAAGTCACTGCACATAGCCAAGGTGCTGCCCTGCAACTGGAAGGTCGCCCAGGACGCGT
Source organism: Streptomyces sp. NPDC050704 (assembly GCF_040654355.1). Lineage (NCBI taxonomy): Bacteria > Bacillati > Actinomycetota > Actinomycetes > Kitasatosporales > Streptomycetaceae > Streptomyces > Streptomyces sp. NPDC050704. The sequence goes on from NZ_JBFAHW010000181.1 coordinate 6,231, forward strand.
TCATCGAGTCCTTCCACGTGATCGCCACCCACCCGCAGATGCTGCCCTGGCTCGCCGACGCCAACTCCCAGTACGACGTCATGGCGGACCAGCCCAACTGGAACCGGATGATCAACATCCAGGGCGCCCCCAGCCCCCACGTGGCGGACTCCGTCACGGAGGAGGACGTACTGGAGACGTTCTACGACTCGCGGTCGTTCTACGCGGCGGCCCAGGGCCGTGACCTGGTGATGCAGGAGGGCGACGAACTGCCCGCGATCCCGCCCGGCGGCACCGCCCGCCAGGTCCTGGCCGAGCGGATGCGCGCGCAGCTGGCGGCCACCTCGCGGCAGGACTTCACCCAGGCCGCCGACACCGAACTGCTGGACGCCATCAACTACTTGCTGTTCCCCAACTTCAATCCCTGGGGCGGCGCCAAGTCCAACATCGTCTACCGGTTCCGGCCCAACGGCCTCGACCCCGACTCCTGCACCGCCGAGATCATCTTCATGTCGGCCCCGAAGACACCCGGTGAGATGCCGCCTCCGGCCAAGATCCGCTGGGTGCCGGAGGACATGCTCTTCGCGGACATCCCCGAACTCGGTGTGCTCGGGCCCGTCTTCGACCAGGACTGCGAGAACCTCCCCTACGTCCAGCAGGGACTGAAGGCGACCCGCAAGCCCGGCATCACCCTGGCCAACTACCAGGAGAGCCGCATCCGCCACTTCAACCAGACACTCGACCGGTGGATGGACAAGTGACCCACCCGGTGGCGGTCCATCGAGTGTCGGTCAGGCCCTCCGGCGTCGAACTCGAAGTGCTCGACGGCGAGGACCTGTTCAGCGCCGCCCAGCGGCTCGGCTACCGCTGGCCCACCATCTGTGGCGGCAAGGGCACCTGCCGTACCTGCTTCGTGGCGGTCGAGGAGGGCACCGAGAACTGCTCGCCCGTGGGCCCGCTGGAGCGCGAGGGCATCGAGGCCCTGCGCAGGCCGGTGGACGGCCTGACCCGGCTCGCCTGCCGGCTGCGGGTCGAGGGCCCGGTGACCGTGACCAAGCGCGGCGTACGCCGCCGAGTGCAGGAGTGAGCCCCATGTCCAAGCAAGTGATCCATCCGCTGACCGGGCATGTGTACCGGCTCACCGAGGACGGGCTCGTCGAGGTGACCGACCCGAAGACCGGAGCGACGGGCACCTTCGACTTCCAGGCCCGGTGGCAGTCGGGCGAACTGCGCCACGCCGACCTCCAGATGGCCGGCTGGGTGGGCCGCCTCGCCCGGCGACGCAGCGTGCGGCAGCCGGAGGAGTGACCCGGTGACACCCCGTACGACCCGAGTGGTCCGTCTCGTGCGCCGGCCCGACGGAGAACCGGTCCCCGACGACTTCGCCGTCGAGGAGCACCCGCTCCTGCCCCTCGGCGAGGGGCAACTCCTCGTCCGCAACCTCTACATGAGCGTCGACCCGTCCATGCGCGGGCGGCTTGAGAGCACCGAGAAGCACTACACGCACAACTTCACGCCCGGCTCGCCGCTCGACGGCCGGGCGCTGGGCGTCGTGGCGGAGAGCCGCTGCTCCTCGGTGCCGCCGGGTACGTATCTACGCCACCAGCTGGGCTGGCGGGAGTGGGCCGTGCTCGACCCCGCGGACACCGAGGGCGCCGGGCGCATAGACCCACAACTCGCGCCGCTACCCACCTGGTTGGGGCTGCTCGGGCAGACCGGCTTCACCGCATACGTCGGGCTGGCCCGGATCGCCGCGGTGCGCCCCGGTGACACCGTCTTCGTGTCGGCGGCGGCCGGGGCCGTGGGCAGCGCGGCCGGCCAGTTCGCCCGGCTGCTGGGCGCGGAGCGGGTCGTCGGGACCGCCGGCGGGCCGGACAAGTGCGCCCTATTGGTGAAGGAGTTCGGCTACGACGCCGCCGCGGACTACCGCGCCGAGCCGGTGCGCGAGGCGCTGGCCCGGCTGGCGCCGGACGGGCTCGACGTGTACTTCGACAACGTCGGCGGGGAGCAACTCGTCGCCGCCCTGCACGCGTTGCGGACGGGTGGCCGGGTCGCCCTGTGCGGCATGATGTCGCAGTTCGGCGGGGAGCGGCGAGCCGCAGGCATCACCCAACGGCCGCCCGACATCAACCAGTTGATCCAGGCGGTCCTCAAGCGGCTGACCCTGCGCGGCTTCATCGTCCGCGACCACGAGGACCTACGGCCGGAGTTCGAGCGCCGCGTCGCCGACTGGCTCGGCTCGGGCCGGATCACCGCCCGCGAGACGGTGGTCGACGGCCTGGACAACGCGGCCGGTGCCCTGCTGTCCCTGCTGAGCGGCGGCAACATCGGCAAGATGCTGGTACGGCTGGGCGATTCAGCGCATGGGGCGTGACGCGGCCACCGTGTGAGCCTGCAAGGAGACCCCGACCCGGGTCAGCCCCGTCGCCGCCGCCCGGAAGTCCTTGATGTGCGGCGTGCCGAAGTGCTCGTCGAGGGCCTGCTGGGAGGCCCACCGCTCATACACGCGGATCCGGCTCTCGTCACCGGGGTCCGCGGTCATGGCGTAGTCCAGACAGCCCGGCTCGTCCTCAAGCGTCCGACGTCCCAGTTCGACCAGCAGCCCCAGCATCGCGCCGCGCTCGCCGGGCTCGTAGTCCATCCAGCCGGCGACGATGACTTCCTGCGGCACGGTCGCTTCCTGCGGCACGGTCGCTTCCTGCGGCACGGTCGCTTCCTCCGGGACGTTCGACACGGTGGTCCTTTCCACGGGTCGTGCCTGCGGGCCCGTCGCCCGGGGAGAGGAGCGACGGGCCCGCGGCGGTTCAGCTGACGGGCGACGCCGGGACACTGTTCACGGTGACCGTGCCCTTGTCGCCGTCGACCGTGATCTCCATGCCGTCCCGCAGCCGCCGCGTACCGCCCTCGACGGAGATGACGGCCGGAATGCCGAGCTCGCGGCAGACCACGACCGCGTGGCTGTTGAGCGCGCCCACGTCCACGACGGCCGCTCCGGCGACCAGGAACAGCGGGGTCCAGGCGGCGTCGGTGATCGGTGCCACCAGCACCTCGCCGGGCTCCAGCGCCTCGCAGGAGGCCGGGTCGGTGACCACCCGCACCCGGCCGGTGTAGGTGCCGTGGCTGCCGCCGACGCCGCTGAGCACATGGCCCTCGACGGCCGCCTCGGTGCGCTCCTCGGTGCGGCGCGGCCAGGTGTCGATCTCGGTCTGCGCGTCCTCGGCGACGAAGAACGGCGGTTCCAGCTCGTGCAGTCCGGCGTACTCCCGAAGCCGCTGCGCGATGACGGGTCCGAAGGACTCCGGGTCGGCCACGTAGGCGTCGAGCTCGGTGTCCAGCAGCATCATGACGTCCGCGGGCTCGGTGAGGCGTCCCGCCTCGACTCCGCGGCGGCCGAGTTCGCGTACCGCCATGCGGATTTCGTTGATGACGTTCACACAGTTGGCCTTGGTGCGCTCGCGGGCCGGGATCCACACCTGGGAGGCGTGCAGGCCGGCGTCGAACATCGGCCGGGTGTCCTCGGGCAGCGCGGCCCGGATCTCCTGTGCCGCCTTCTCGCGCTGCTCGGTCAGCCGCCGGTGGCGGACGGCCGGGGAGTCGTCGTCGGAGCTGTGCCGGATCCGGTCGACCAGGGCCAGCGCCTGGACCGGCGCCGCCTCCCAGGACAGTGCGTGGATGTCCCACTCGTTGGGGCCGCGGTCACCGGAGTCGGCGATGAACTCCTCGAACGCGTCACGGAACGCCTTCACGTCGCCGGTCGCCCCGTCGAGCGCCCGCTCCACCGCGGCCGGCCCCTGGTCGAACAGCGTGGTCAGCTCGGCCGAGGCCGCCACCTGGCGGGACAGCGTCCACAGCCCGGTCGAGGGCGAGGCCGAGTCGACGCCTCCCAGCCCGCCGATGAGGTCGAGCATGACGTCGGAACGGTCCACGCTCGCGCACAGCGGGCCGAGGATCGCCGGTCCGACGGACGCGGGCAGCGACGACTCCACATGCCGCTGGAAGGTCGTCTCCACCTCGTCGAGGAGCGAGCGGGCGTGCGCCACCAGCTCGGCGTCCGACAGCCGACTCAGGTCGGGCCGCTCGCGGCGGGCGCGGCGCAGCCGCTCCCGGTCGGCGTCGGCCTCCGGGAAGTTGGTCTGGCCGAGCATCCGCTGGAGCGTGCCGCCGGCCTTGGCCGTCAGAGCGGGGTCCTGGTCGTCCGGGTGCGCCACGTACACCGGGGTGTCGGAGCGCTGGCCGACGAAGGCGGTGTCGATCTGGTCGGCGGTCTGGCCCATGCGGATGCCGAACAGCCGCATGTGGGACAGGTTGAGGTAGAAGTAGCCGCCGAACATGCCGACGAACGGCGGTCGGGGCCCGGCCACCTCCTCCTCGTGGTAGATGCCGAACCCGACGAAACCGCGGCGCCAGCCCTGCAGACCACGGCCCCACACCAGGGTCCAGCCGAGCGGGCTGGCCGGCTCGGGAAGGGTCTCCCCCGCGTTGGCCCGGGTGTAGTGCGGCAGCCGCTCACTGCGCTGCCAGTCCGTGATCCAGCTCTTCATGACCGGAAGCCTCTCGCTGTCCGTGCCGCCGCCTGCCACTGCTACTCCCACTGCCACTGACCCGGTGCCTACCACTGCGCTGTTCCCCCGTCGACGCTGATCAGCGTGCCCGTGATGCCCGCTCCGGCGTCACTCGCGAGCAGCGAGGCGAGGCCCGCGATCTGCTCGACGGTGGTGATCTTCTTGGTGGCGGCATGCTCGGCGAAGCGGCCCAGCCACTCCTCGTAGGAGATGCCCTCGGCCTCGGCGGCGGCCGGTCCGGCGGCGCGCATCAGGTCGGTGTCGACGGCGCCGGGGCAGATCGCGTTGCAGGTGATGCCCTGGGTGCCGTACTCGAAGGCGGTCGCCTTGGTCAGGCCGTGGATGGCGTGCTTGTTGGTGATGTAGTGGCTGATCGCCGGCTTGTTGGCCTGCTTGCCCTCTACGGAGGAGATGTTGATGATGCGTCCCCAGCCGCCCACCAGCATCTTGGGCAGGGCCCGGCGGGTGCCGTAGAAGTAGGCGTTGACGTTCAGCTTGAGGGCGTCGTGCCAGGCCTCGTCGCTGAGCTGGTGGATGGGGGCGAAGCCCGAGGTGCCTCCGACGTTGTTGACCCAGATGTCGAGGCTGCCGAAGCGCTCGGCGGCGAAGTCGGCGAGGCCCTCGATGTCCGCCTGGCTGTTGGCGTCGCAGGGGTGGAAGACGGCCCGGTCCCCCGCGTCCAGCTCGTCGAGGGCCTGCTTGCCCTTGAGCTCGGAGCGGCCGCTGATGACGACCGTGGCGCCGTCGGCCAGGAATGCTTCGGCGATGGCACGGCCGATGCTGCGTGTACTGCCTGTGATCACCGCGACACGTCCGTCGAGGCTGCCCGTAGCCACCATGGTGTTCTCCCGCGAGTCTTGTCGGTTCGTCACCTGGCGGCTCTTGCTGTTTCCAGGTGTGCGTGGATGGTGCGGTGGAAGTGCTGGAGTCCGGGCTCGTTGCGCCCGAAGACGAAGTCGGTCCCGCTGAGGGCCTGGAGGCCCTGCTGAACTCCGTACGTGGTCGCGTAGTCCTCGTCGCGGACCACCTCGTGGAACCACTCGCCGAACCGGTCGGCGGCCTCGCGTTCCTCCTCGGTGACCGCCGGGTCCCGGAGCAGGATGATCTGCTGGGTCACCGATTCGGTGGCCGTCCGGGGGATCACCAGGGACACGGCGATCTTGTGGCGCCAGCCGCCGGCTATCGCCAGACCCGGGTAGAGCCAGTAGATGGCTCCGACGCAGTCTCCGGGGTCGCGCTGATCCGGGGGCAGGTCGACGGCCTGCGCGATGGGGCGCAGGGCCGGTGAGATGCGCTGGTGGGGGCCCCAGGTGTCGTGGGCCATCATGTTGGAGAGGTTCGTCTCGAACACCGTCTTCGGGTGCAGCGAGGCGAAGTGGTACGTCTCCAGGTATCCGTCGAGCGTGACCTTCCAGTTGGGGCTGGTCAGCTCCTTGGTCGAATAGTGGTGGCACTCCGCCATGCGGAGCCCCTCGAGGAGCGGCTGCAGGTCGCCCAGCCAGGCGTCCAGATCGGGTTCGGCCGCCGGGTCCAGCGAGACGAAGACGATCCCGGCCCGCTCCCCGACCGGCAACCGCAACAGGCTGCGCCCCTCGCGCGGCACCTCACCGAAGGTCTTCTCCGCGTACACGCCCCGCAGCTGTCCGGCGAGGTCGTACGACCAGGAGTGGTACGGGCAGGTGAGGCGCTTGGACACCCCGCAGCCGGGCTCGATGATCTTCGCGCCCCGATGCCGGCAGGCGTTGATCATCGCGTGTACGACGCCCTGCCGGTCCCGGGTGATCAGCACCGGCACGCCCAGCACGTCCAGTGCCTTGTACGTGTTCGGCCCGGGCAGCTCGCACGACATGGCGAGCGGCAGCGGGACGCTCCGGTGGACGGCGTCCATCTCCCGGTGCCAGCGGTCGGCGTCGTGGTAGTGCGCGACGGGTTCCGTCCACTGGCCGTCCGCCTCGTGGGTCGTGTTGTCGCGGTAGTGCGTCATCACGCGCTCGACGAGTTCGGCGGCCTCCTGCCGCATCCGCACGGACGCGGCGTCGGTGGACCGGTCCCGGCTGATCCACGAGGAGTACTCGGGGGCCGGGGGCGGCTGACGCTCGGCGTCGGTCTCCCGAATCTCCGGCGAACTGGTCTGGACCACGATGTCCTCACAATCCTCCCGGCCGCGGGCCGGTGAAGGCTTCGGATGCGCGGCGGGGTCGTGACGCAAACGACAACAGGACTTAGTGTTGCCTGTCAATAGAAAGTGGTGAAGTTGGTGCTCAGCGACCCGCAAGTCACCTCGTATTTCCTGGTAGCCGGGTGAACGATCCGCCCTGATCTTTCTATGGATCCACTCCAGTCGGGCGAGGGCGACAACCGGACACGCGACGAGGGGTGACGCCGGGATGAACGAGGACACGGTAGGCGTGGTGCACCAGATGCCGACGCGCATGACCGAGCCGTTCGAGGTGGGTGTGGTCGTACGCGACCTGGAGCTGATGGAGCGCTTCTACAGCGAGGTGCTCGGCTGCCCGGCGGTGCATCGCTCGCGCATACCGGAGTCCGTCGGCGCACCGGCCGGACTGGGCGGCGAGCTCTTGGTCGTCTGGCTCCAGGTGCCCTCCGGAGGGCGGGTCAAGCTGATCCGCCCTCAGACGCCTCCGGCACCCGCGGAGTCGGCCGTGCCGCTGACCGCACGCCAGGGACTGTCCTATCTCACCTTCCACCTGGACGACATGGACCCGACGGTGGCAGCACTGCGGGCCGCGGGCGCCCGCCCCTTGTCGAATCCGGTCGTCGTACGAGCGCGAGGGCGGCGCATCAGCTTCTGGGCCGACCCGGAGGGCAACACCGTCGAGTTGGTCGACGCGCGAGGCGGCGATCCCGAGGCGGATCCGCCGGATCGGACGGAGGCGTAGTAATTAGAGAGTCTGTTCAGTAAGGTGCCCTCTGCTACTTACTGTAGACCGGCACTACTAAGTCCGATTGCGTGGCACACCTCCCTCGGGCGAAGGGGCGGACGATGGCTCAAAGGGCATCACGTACGTCGAGCACATCCAGAGCATCGAAGAAGTCGGCCGAGCCGACGGGGCCGACAGGGCCTGCTGCGGATCAGGAGTCCGCGCAGGTCATCAGGGACCTGCACGAGCGCATGGTGCGCATCCGGCTGTTCGAGACCGAGGCGGGAAAGCTCATGGAGGCCGGCAAGCTGCCGGGCTTTCTGCACCTGTACGTCGGCCAGGAGGCCGTGGCCGCGGGGGTGATGGCGGCGCTCCGCGACGGCGACCAGATCACCTCCACCCACCGCGGGCACGGCCACGCCGTGGC
>NZ_JBFAHW010000182.1:0-13865 GCF_040654355.1 Streptomyces sp. NPDC050704
ACCGCAAGGAAGCGACCGAGATGCTCGACGACGCGCAGCTGCGCACGCTCGAGGAGCGGTTGCGCTATCTGCGGGAGCTGGAGGAGCGCCGGACGGCGATCCTCGACTCGGTGCGCGAGCAGGGCAAGCTCACCGAGGAGCTGGCGGCGCGGATCCGCGCCGCCGAGACCAAGGCGCGGCTGGAGGACATCTACCTGCCGTTCAAGCCGAAGCGGCGCACCAAGGCGCAGATCGCGCGCGAGGCGGGCCTGGAGCCGCTGGCGGAGGGGCTGATCGGCGACCCGTCCGTCGACCCGCTCGCCGCGGCCACGGCCTTCGTCGACGCCGACAAGGGCGTCGCCGATCCGCAGGCCGCGCTGGACGGCGCCCGGGCGATCCTGACCGAGCGGTTCTCGGAGGACGCCGACCTGATCGGCGAACTGCGCGAGCGCATGTGGGTGCGCGGGCGGCTGGCCGCCAAGGTGAAGGACGGCAAGGAGGAGGCGGGCGCCAAGTTCGCCGACTACTTCGACTTCGCCGAGCCCTTCCAGGAGCTGCCCTCGCACCGCGTCCTGGCCCTGCTGCGCGGCGAGAAGGAGGAGGTCCTGGACCTCGTCCTGGAGCCCGAGGAGCCGTCCGAGCAGCCCGGCCCGTCCTCGTACGAGGGAATGGTCGCCCATCGTTTCGGGATCGCCGACCGGGGCCGCCCCGCCGACAAGTGGCTGACGGACACGGTCCGCTGGGCCTGGCGCACACGCCTCCTGGTGCACCTGGGCATCGACATCCGGCTGCGGCTGCGCACCACGGCCGAGGACGAGGCGGTCAACGTCTTCGCGGCGAACCTGCGGGACCTGCTGCTCGCCGCCCCGGCGGGCACGCGCGCGACGCTGGGGCTCGACCCGGGCTTCCGTACGGGTGTGAAGGTGGCCGTCGTCGACGCGACCGGCAAGGTCGTCGCCACCGACGTCATCTACCCGCACGTGCCGGCGAACAAGTGGGACGAGGCCATCGCCAAGCTCGCCCGGCTCGCCAAGGAGCACACGGTCGAGCTGATCTCCATCGGCAACGGCACGGCGTCCCGCGAGACGGACAAGCTCGCCGGTGAACTCATCACCAAGCACCCCGAGCTGAACCTCACGAAGGTGATGGTGTCCGAGGCGGGCGCGTCCGTGTACTCGGCGTCCGCGTTCGCCTCCCAGGAACTGCCCGGCATGGACGTGTCGCTGCGCGGCGCCGTCTCCATCGCCCGCCGCCTCCAGGACCCGCTCGCCGAGCTGGTGAAGATCGACCCGAAGTCGATCGGTGTCGGCCAGTACCAGCACGACCTGTCCGAGGTAAAGCTCTCCCGCTCCCTCGACGCGGTCGTGGAGGACTGTGTGAACGGCGTCGGCGTGGACGTGAACACGGCCTCCGCGCCGCTGCTCTCGCGGGTCTCCGGCATCACCTCCGGGCTCGCCGAGAACATCGTGGCGCACCGCGACTCGAACGGGCCGTTCAAGTCCCGGACCGCGCTGAAGGGCGTGGCCAGGCTCGGCCCCAAGGCGTACGAGCAGTGCGCGGGCTTCCTGCGGATCCGGGGCGGGGACGACCCGCTGGACGCGTCCAGCGTGCACCCGGAGGCGTACCCCGTGGTGCGGCGCATGGTGAAGACCGCAGGCAGCGAGGTCACCTCGCTGGTCGGCAACACGGCGGTGCTGCGCTCGCTGAGGCCGGACGCCTTCGTGGACGAGACGTTCGGTCTGCCGACGGTGACCGACATCCTGAGGGAGTTGGAGAAGCCGGGGCGCGACCCGCGGCCCGCCTTCAAGACGGCCACCTTCAAGGAGGGCGTGGAGAAGATCTCCGACCTGGTCTCCGGGATGGTGCTCGAAGGGGTCGTCACGAATGTGGCCGCCTTCGGTGCCTTCGTGGACGTCGGCGTTCACCAGGACGGTCTGGTGCACGTCTCCGCGATGTCCAAGACGTTCGTCAAGGACCCGCGGGAGGTGGTGAAGCCCGGCGACATCGTCAAGGTGAAGGTGATGGACATCGACATCCCCCGCAAGCGGATCTCACTGACGCTCCGGCTCGACGACGAGGCGGCTCCGGCGGATCAGCAGGGCGGGGGTGGGCGCCCCCAGCGCGGGGGACGTCCGCCGCAGCAGCGGCAACAGCAGCAGCGGCAGGGCGGCGGCCGCGCGGGCGGAGCCGGCGGTTCGCGTCAGGCGCCGCCCCCCGCCAACAGCGCGATGGCCGACGCACTGCGCCGCGCCGGGCTCACCGACCCGGACAAGGGCAAGCGCTGAGCACCCGGGCCCGGTCTTCCGGCGCCACCGGAGTCCGGGCCCGGTCCGCTCGAAAAGTCGCGACTCACGTGGCGGCTCATGCGGCCGCTCGTAAAGTGAGGGGATGGCCACCTCGCGCGTCATCACCTGGGACGTCACGGCAAGCAACGGGTACGAGACCGCCTGGCTCGTGCTCGACGGCGACAACGACGCCGGCACCCTGAGCGCGCACGGACGCGCGGTCGGGACGGACCCGGAGCCCTACTGGCTCTCGTACACACTCGACACAGCCGAGGACTTCGTGACCCGTCGGCTGTGTGTGACGGTCGAGACGGCCTCGGGCACCCGCGCGCTCGACCTGCGGCACGACGGCGAAGGCCGCTGGACCGCCGACGGGGAACGGCTGCCCGAAGTCGACGGCGCCCTCGACTGCGACCTGGGTCTGTGCCCGCTCACGAACACCATGCCGGTGCTGCGCCACGGGCTCCATCTCGCCCCCGGCGAGCGGGAGTTCCTGATGGCCTGGGTGTCGGTGCCGGACCTGACCGTGCAGGTGTCGCGGCAGACCTATACGCATCTCGCCCGGACCGACCACGGCGGGCGCGTCCGCTTCGTCTCCGGAGACTTCCGCAGCGACCTGGAGTTCGACACGGACGGCTGCGTCGTCGACTACCCCACCCTGGCGCGGCGCCTGGCCGGCACCTAGGTCAACGTCAGCGTTCCGTCACCTTGCCCGCCGCGACCTCCAGGCGGCGCGTGGTGCGGACGGCGTCGAGCATCCGGCGGTCGTGGGTCACCAGGAGCAGCGTGCCCTCGTACGAGTCGAGCGCCGATTCCAGTTGCTCGATGGCCGGCAGGTCGAGGTGGTTCGTCGGCTCGTCGAGGACGAGGAGGTTGACGCCCCGGCCCTGGAGGAGCGCCAGTGCGGACCGGGTGCGTTCGCCCGGGGAGAGCGTCGCGGCCGGGCGCAGGACGTGCTCCGCCTTGAGGCCGAACTTGGCCAGCAGGGTGCGGACTTCGGCGGGCTCGGTGTCGGGCACGGCCGCGCAGAACGCGTCGAGCAGTGCCTCCGGGCCGTGGAACAGCTTGCGGGCCTGGTCGACCTCGCCGACGACCACGCCGGAGCCGAGCGTGGCGTGGCCGGCGTCCAGCGGGACCCGGCCCAGCAGGGCGCCGAGGAGCGTCGACTTGCCCGCGCCGTTCGCGCCGGTGACGGCCACCCGGTCCGCCCAGTCGATCTGGAGCGTGGCCGGGCCGAAGGTGAAGTCGCCCCGCCGGACCTCGGCGTCACGCAGGGTGGCGACCACGGCACCGGAGCGTGGCGCGGCCGCGATCTCCATGCGCAGTTCCCATTCCTTGCGCGGCTCGTCGACGGTGTCGAGGCGCTCGATCATGCGCTGGGTCTGCCGGGCCTTCGCGGCCTGCTTCTCGCTGGCCTCGCTGCGGAACTTGCGGCCGATCTTGTCGTTGTCGTTGTTCGCCTTGCGCCGGGCGTTCTTGACGCCCTTGTCCATCCAGGAGCGCTGCATCTGGGCGCGTCCTTCGAGCGCGGACCGCTTGTCGGCGTACTCCTCGAAGTCCTCGCGGGCGTGCCGGCGGGTCACGTCCCGCTCCTCCAGGTAGGCCTCGTAGCCGCCGCCGTACAGGGTGATCTGCTGCTGCGCGAGATCGAGTTCGAGGACCTTGGTGACGGTGCGGGTGAGGAACTCGCGGTCGTGGCTGACGACGACCGTGCCCGCGCGCAGGCCGGACACGAAGCGTTCCAGGCGCTCCAGGCCGTCCAGGTCGAGGTCGTTGGTCGGCTCGTCGAGCAGGAAGACGTCGTAGCGGGAGAGGAGGAGGGAGGCGAGTCCGGCGCGGGCGGCCTGGCCGCCGGAGAGGGCGGTCATCAGCTGGTCCAGGCCGACGCCCAGACCGAGCGAGTCGGCGACCTCCTCGGCCCGCTCGTCGAGGTCGGCGCCGCCGAGCCCGAGCCACCGCTCCAGGCTGTCCGCGTACGCGTCGTCCGAGCCCGGCGCCCCGTCGACCAGCGCCTGCGTGGCCTCGTCCATCACACGCTGGGCCTCGGCCACGCCCGTACGGCGCGCCAGGAAGTCCCGTACGGTCTCGCCGGGGCGCCGCTCCGGCTCCTGCGGCAGATGGCCGACGGTCGCGGCCGGCGGGGAGAGCCGCAGCTCGCCCTCCTCCGGCTTGAGGAGCCCGGCGAACATCCGCAGGAGGGTGGACTTGCCCGCGCCGTTGGCACCGACGAGACCGATCACGTCGCCGGGCGCGACGACGAGGTCGAGCCCGGAGAAGAGCGAGCGGTCGCCGTGTCCGGCGGCGAGATTCTTGGCGACGAGGGTGGCAGTCATCAGGGGGCCGATCCTAATCGCCAGTCCCGCGGGCGAGCGCCCGGTTCAGCGCGCCGACCGCGCCCCGTCAGGGGCGCGGGGCTGTATCAATGTGCGACTCCGCCGCGATGGGGGTCCCCCCGATCGAGCGAAGCCGAGAGTGGGGGAGAAGCCGAGAGTGGGGGAGCGACCAGCCCACCACAACCCGCACTCGCCCACGAACTCAGCCCACCACCCCCGTAGGCGCCCGCCCACCCACCGAGGTCACCGCGCCATCGGCTCCACCAGCACGCCTCCCGACGTCCGCGCCACGATGAAGGACTCCCCCTTCGTGGCCTTCGCGTCCAGCGGGAGCCGGTGCCGGCCCGCCTCCAGGACGCCGTCGAAGACCTCGTGCATGTGCGTGCGGTACAGGCGGTCGAGGCGGTACGCGGTCAGCTGGACCCGGCAGGTGGAGGTGACCTCGACGCCGGCCTCTCCGTCGGCGGCGACCAGCCGGGTCAGCCGGCGCTGTTCCTGCGGGCTGCGGTCCAGGGCGTGCTCGATCTGGGCGACCAGCAGCGGGATGATCGGGGCCAGGCCCTCGACGTACGCGACGTCGACGCCGGCGCGTTCGAAGGACTGCCGTACGGCGGTACGTTCCTGCTCGGTGACCGCACGGCCGAAGGCGACGGCGCCGTAGGTGCGCAGTTCGTCGGCGGAGACCTCGGCGGCGTCCTTGGTGATCTCGGCGCCGATGCCGATGATGCGCAGGGCGGCGGCGAGCTTGGCGAGGACGGCGGCGCGGGCGCCGATGAGCAGGACCCGGCGGCGTTCGCCCGTGGAACGGGTGAGCAGGGAACCGAGAGCGGCGCGGTAGTCGGCGCCGCGGAAGCGGAACGGGCCGATGCCGTGGTAGCCGTTGCGCTCCAGGTCCGCGTGCTCGTCGGTCTGCCAGGCGAAGTCGCGCCACACATAGTCGTCACCGTGCCGCTCGATCGCCGCGGTCACGGCACCGCACCCGAGGTCCTCGCACTCCGGGCAGCCGTAGATGACGTACCGGCTCCCCTCCAGCGGAGCGTCGACTTCCAGCAGCAGGCTGCGCACCTGTGCGGTGAAGATCGCGGGCGGTACGTCGGAGGCGAGGGGGGACACGGCGTCGAGGTCGGAGAGCTGGTACAGCAGCGGCCTTCCGTCCACGATGAAGTCCATGAAGTCGCGGTGCACTTGGTAGTCACCGTTGGCAAGGACCCCACCGGCACGCATCGCCGGTGCCAGGTCGAAGGTCGCGTACTCGGCAGACATGCTGTGAGTATCCCCAGAGTGAGGGCGTTCTGAGCACGGCATGACACATTCCGCTAACGTCCACACGTGGAGAGAGATCAGAGCGGCGACGTGATCGTGGTCGGCAGCGGCGTCATCGGCCTGACGACGGCCGTCGTTCTGGCCGAGAGCGGCCGGCAGGTACGGGTCTGGGCGCGGGAGGCCGCGGAGGGAACCACCTCGGCGGTTGCCGGCGCGCTGTGGTGGCCGTACCGCATCGAGCCGGCGACGCTCGCCCGTGAGTGGGCCCTGGAATCACTCACCGTGTACGAGGAGTTGGCGGCGCGGCCCGCCGAGACGGGCGTACGCATGGTCGAGGGCGTACAGGGTGAGACGCGGCTGGACGAGCAGGGGCCCTGGATCGCCGACCGGTTGCCGGGGCTGCGGGCGTCGACAGCCGAGGAGTACGCGGGGACGGGGATGTGGGCGCGGCTGCCGCTGATCGACATGCCGGTGCACCTGCGGTGGCTGCGCGAACGGTTCCTGAAGGCGGGCGGGACGATCGAGGCGCGCACGGTGACCGACCTCGCGGAGGCCGAGGCGCCGGTCGTCGTCAACTGCACGGGCCTGGGCGCCCGTGAACTCGTACCGGACCCGGCGGTACGGCCCGTACGCGGGCAGCTCGTGATCGTGGAGAACCCCGGCATCCACACCTGGATCACCTCGGTGGACCCGGCCGCCGGGGCGACCACGTACGTCTTTCCGCACCCGGACCGGCTGGTCCTCGGCGGCACGGCCGACGAGGACGAGTGGTCGCTGACACCCGATCCGGCGGTGGCCGAGCAGATCGTCGCGCGGTGCGCGGCACTGCGCCCGGAGATCGCCGGGGCACGTGTGCTGCGGCACCTGGTAGGGCTGCGGCCGGCCCGGCACGCGGTGCGCCTGGAGCGTGAACTCCGGCCTGACGGCCGGATCCTGGTGCACAACTACGGGCACGGCGGTGGGGGTATCACCGTGGCCTGGGGCTGCGCCCGGGAGGCGGCCGGGCTCGCCTACCGATAGTCCCGGTTCGACGGCCCGGCCCGGCGCTCAGGTGTGGTCGTCCCCGATCGGGTCTCCCTCCGTCTCCGTACCGGCCCCCGGACCGACCCTGATCTCGAAGTCGCCGGCGTACTGCTTGTGCCCCTCGATCACGGCGAGTCCGACGGCCTCGGAACCCATCTCGCGGCGCACGATGACCGGGTCGTGGCGCAGGTCGCGCATGAGGGCGACGCACATGCCGATCATCACGAGGGCGAACGGGGCCGCGGCCAGGATCGTGAGGTTCCGCAGACCGGTGAGCGCGTCGGCCTCACCGCTGCCGATGAGCAGCATGATGGCGGCGACGCCTCCGGTCACCACGCCCCAGAACACCACGACGAAGCGGCCGGGTTCGAGGGCGCCCTTCTGGGAGAGCGTGCCCATCACGATGGACGCGGCGTCGGCTCCCGAGACGAAGAAGATGCCGACGAGGATCATCACGAGCAGGCTGGTGGCGGTCGCGATGGGGTACTCGTGCAGAACTCCGAAGAGTTGGCCCTCGGGGGTCGTCTCACCGCGAAGCCGGCCGGCCTCCTGCAGCTTCATCGACGCACCGCCGAAGACGGCGAACCAGATCAGGCTGACGGTGCTGGGCACGAGGATGACGCCGCCGACGAACTGGCGGATGGTGCGCCCGCGGCTGATGCGGGCGATGAACATGCCGACGAACGGCGTCCAGGAGATCCACCACGCCCAGTAGAAGACCGTCCAGCCGGCCAGCCAGTCCGCGACGCCCTCTCCGCCGCTCGCATCGGTGCGGCCGGCGAGCTCGGGCAGGTCACCGAGGAAGGAGAAGATCGAGGTGGGCAGCAGGTCGAGGATGATGATCGTCGGTCCCGCGACGAACACGAACAGGGCGAGCGCCAGCGCGAGGACCATGTTGATGTTCGACAGCCACTGGATGCCCCGCTCGACGCCCGAGACTGCGGAGGCGACGAAGGCCAGCGTCAGCACGGCGATGATGGCGACGAGCAGGCCGGTGCTGACGTCGTCCATCCAGTCCAGCTCCTGGAAACCGGAGCCGATCTGGAGCGCGCCCAGGCCGAGTGAGGCGGCGGAGCCGAAGACGGTGGCGATGATCGCGAGGATGTCGATCGCGCGGCCTGCGCCGCCGTTGGCGTGCTTCTCGCCGATGAGCGGGGTGAAGACCGCGCTGATGGTCTGGCGGCGGCGCTTGCGGAACGTGCTGTAGGCGATGGCGAGGCCGACCACCGCGTAGATCGCCCAGGGATGCAGCGACCAGTGGAAGAGGGTGGTGGCCATCGCCGTCTCCATGCGGTCTGCGGAGTCGGCGGGGTTGGTACCCGGCGGAGGGGTCGTGTAGTGCGAGAGCGGCTCGCTCACTCCGTAGAACATCAGGCCGATGCCCATACCGGCGCTGAACATCATCGCGACCCAGGACACCGTGCGGAACTCGGGCTGCTCGTCCTCGGCGCCGAGGCGGATCGCGCCGTAGCGGCTGACCGCGAGCCACAGCGCGAAGACCACGAAGGCGGAGGCGGCCAGGATGAAGGCCCAGCCACCGTTGTGGATCAGGCCTTCGAGCATGTCCCCGGAGACGCTCTCCAGCGAGTCGGTGCCGACCGCACCCCAGATCACGAAGGCGACGGTGATGGCGGCGGTCACGCCGAACACCACCCGGTCGGTGTGATGGTCGGGAGCGTCGGGAATGTCCGACGGATCTTCCCGGCCTCCTCGCTTCCTCAGGTCCTCTGTCATCGGCGGCACCTTCCCGTGGAGGCCATATGGACGCTGCTTTCTCGTTACGACCTAGGACCTACCACAGGTGCCGCCGATCACACTTGTCTCAGCAGCCGGTGTCGGGTTCCCCGACGGCGAGATGGTACGGAGCGCGTTCGTCGAGCAGTAGCGGGACGAGTGCGCGCATGGACTGGCGCAGCGGGACGTAGGTGCCCTCGGCGTCCTGCCTCACCTTGACTCCGTGCAGGGCGAGTTCGTCCCTGAGTTCCGTGTACTGCCCGGCGGTGAGCCGGTAGGCGCAGGGCGGGTCCTGGATGATCTCGGACGGTTCCGCCGGGTCGTTGTCCGCGCCGCCGACGTACACCGGGCCGCTGTCGCGGTAGCCGGCGAGCCTCGCCGACGTCGTGGCCCTCTCGATCCGGGTGCGCCGCTCGCCCGTGAAGTCGAACAGCCCGTCCAGTGCGGCCAGTTGGGAGTGGACTCGGCGCCGGTTGTTGAGCGCCTCGTCGGCCTGCTCGGCGTCCGTGAGGGGGTCGACGCGGCTCTCGATGAGCAGTCCGACGCCGTGTTTGATACCGGACATGTTCCGCAGGATCCGCTCCTGCCCGTCGCCCGCGACCTGCCTGATGGGATCGCCGGTCACGGGATCGGTCCAGATGCCGTACGTCCCGGTCGAGTAGCCGGCCGCTTCGGCCGCGGGCCGTACGTACGCCTGTGACAGGGTCTGCGCCTCGTCGTGCACGGCCGCGTCGGTGTTGAGGTTGCGCGGCCAGAGGTCGAACAGGTCCTTGTCGTAGTACGGGGGCGTGGCCCCGTACTCGTGCAGGTCGTAGACCACGTCGGGTCTGCGGTCGCGGACGACGGCGGCCATGGCGCGTCCCTCGGCCGTCCGCAGAGCGAGGTGGTCGCGGTTGATGTCGACGCCGTCGCTGTTGCCGCGGGTGTCCGCGGCCCGGCCGTCCGGGTTGGCGGTCGGCACGACGAGCAGCGTGGTGCGGTCCAGGAACGCCCGGGTGCGGGCGTCCTTGGCGTACGCCAGATCGCGGACCGTGGTGAGGCAGGCCTCGCGCCCGGACGGCTCGTCGCCGTGCTGGCTGCACACGAGGAGGACGGTGTTGGTGGCGCCGTGCTTGCCTCCTATGCGTACGAGTTGGAGCGGGCGGTCCTGTTTTGTGGTGCCGATCCGGGCGATCGACACCCGGTCGCTCGCCCTGTCGACGGCGGCGAGGAAGTCCTGTTCCTCGGGCTGGCTGGTCCAGCGTGCCCCGTCGGTCTGCTCGAATCCGGTGCGCGGCGGGGCTTCGGCCGCGTGGGCGGGCGCCGTCAGAAGGGGTGCGGTGAGCACCGCCGCCGACACGGCGAGGACTGCTGCGTGGCGTATGTGTCCGGGCGTCATCAGTTGCTGCCTCCGGGGACGCGCTGCGGGGGACGGGGCTCGGCGACTCCGTCGAGGGTGGCCTCGGGCGTGATGTACGCGGATCCCGCGGTGGCGCGGACGAAGGCGGCGGCGCCTCCGACGAGCGGCACGCGGGCCGACGTACGGGCCAGGTCGAGGGTGAGCGTGGGTGTGCTCGACGGCGGGTCGATGAGGTCCCTGTCGGTGCCGGCGACGATCAGCGCCAGGCGGTGGCCGGCCGGGACGACGTGGTCGCTCGCGTGCAGGTCGAGGGTGATGGTGTACGGCTTGCCCGGGGTGAGCGGGACGCCCTTCAGGTCCGAGGCGTGGTTGCCGAGGTCGGCCCAGCCGCGGCTGAACACCGTGTAGTCGACGTCCGCGGTCTTGGCCCGCGTCTCCTTGAAGCAGGAGCTGTCGCCGGTGGTGCTGGGGCCCCAGCAGGTGCGGTCGGTGAGCGTGGTGATGCCCTCGCCCGCGGTGGCGTAGTCGCGGATGGTGTCCGGGCCGAGGTCGACGAGGACCGCGGAGAGGTGGGCGGTCGAGGTGCTCGGCGTGGCGGTGACGGTCACCTCGGCGGAGCCGGACAGGCGCAGGCTCTTGGTGAGCGGCTTGGTGATGAATCCGGCCTTGCCGGAAGTGGACTGGTCGATCTGCGCGGCCCAGTCGGTCTCGTCCTGGCGCGGGTCGTCGGTGAAGGTCTCGGTGCCCGATCCGCGCCGCAGTCCGAGGGTGCCGACGCCGGCCGCGTCGCCCTTGCCGGAGCGCAAGCTCACGGTGTCGGTGGTGCGCGGCGGCCAGACGGCCGACGTGACCCACTGGTCGGGGGCGTGCTCGAGGTCGGCCATGGGCTCGTCGTCGATGCCGTTGTCGTAGCCGAGGAGTTCGTGGTCGAACCAGCGGTGCAGGGTGTCGGCCCACACGGCGCGGCGGAAGTCGAAGGGGTCGACGTGGCCGGTCTGGGACAGCCAGATCTTGCGGTCGACGCCGTTCTCCGCGAGGCCGTCCCACCACTGGCCGAAGTGCTTGGGGCGGACGTTGAGGTCCTGCATGCCGTGGATGACGAAGACGCTCGCGTCGACCTTTCCGACGTCCTTCACGTAGTCGCGCTCGCCCCAGAACTTCGTCCGGTCGCCGGTGCGCGGGGCCCCGTCGACGAGTTGCTTCTGCACGGCGGCGCACCTGGCACGCGCGTCCGGGCTCTCGACGTAGTTCGCCAGCCGGTCGGGGCCGGAGTTGTAGAGCGGGGCGCCCTTGGCGAAGTAGTAGTCGTACCACGAGGAGATCGCGGCGATCGGGACGATCGTCTCCAGACCTTCGACACCCGTGGCGGCGACGCCGTTCGCGATGGTGCCGTCGTAGCTCTTGCCGATCATGCCCGTCTTGCCGTTGGTCCAGCCGGCCTTGGCCTTCGCGCTGCCCGTGCGGGAGGTGTAGCCCTTGGCCCGGCCGTTCAGCCAGTCGACCACGGCCTTCGCGGACTGGATGTCGGAGCGGCCGCCCACGTCCACACAGCCGTCGGAGCGGTTGGTTCCGGCGAGGTCGACGGCGACGAAGGCGTAGCCGCGCGGCACGAAGTAGTTGTCGTAGTAGAGCGGCATCTGGACGACGTCGCCGTTCGCGTCGTACGTCTTCAACTGACTCTCGTTGCCGCGTCCGCAACAGGAGTAGTAGGGGCTGGCGTCCATGATCACGGGTATCTTGCGGCCCCGCTGCGCGGGTTCGCGCGGCCGGACGATGTCGACGGCGACCCGGTCGGCCTTCCCGTCGGTGTCGCCGTCGAGTCCGGTGTCGACCCATACGGATTCGCGGATGGCGTTCTCGTACGAGTAAACGGGCCGGCTCTCCCGCGGCGCACTGTGGGCGGCGGCCGGGGTGAGGAGCGTGGCCATCAGGGCGGCGGTGGCCGCCGTCGCGAGCGATCTCCAGGTGGTGAGGCGCATGTAGCGCGCACGTGTCCGCATGCGCGGAAGGTACTCCGGTCAACTCCTGGGCAAAAGAGGGCCATTGAGGTGCCCGGGGGGATGCCCCCACGTGTGGCTTGAGACGTGGCTCGAGGTGTGGTTCGGAATGTGGCTTGAAAGGTGCGTCGGACGAAGTCACTCATGTCGGCCGAATGGCGATCGTGTGACGAGAGCGGTGGTGGACACAGCCGGGCCCACAGGGAATGAATAGGCTCCGGACAGACCTCGTGCCCCTACCACTTGGAGCTTGACGTGCACCGCAGACTCATCGCCCCGGGCGCACTCGCGGCCGCCCTGCTGCTGGCCATCCCGGCATCGGCGGCAAGCTACTCACCCGGGGCCCCGGGCATCGGCGACCCCTACTACCCGGCCTACGGCAACGGCGGATACGACGTCTCGCACTACGACCTCCGGCTCAAGTACCAGCCGGAGTCGGACCGGCTGGAGGGCACGGCGACCCTCCTGGCCACCACCACACAGGATCTTTCGCGGTTCAATCTGGACTTCCTGCTCGATGTGAGCGAGGTGCGGGTCAACGGCGCCAAGGCATCGTTCGCCACGTCCGGCGAGCACGAGCTGGAGGTCACACCGAAGAACCCGCTGCCCAAGGGCACGGCCGTCACCGTCGTGGTGCGCTACAGCGGGGTGCCGTCCTCGAAGTCGGCGTACGGGTTCACCAGCTGGCACCGCACGCCGGACGGCGGTGTCGGGGCGAACGAGCCCGAGGCGGCCTGGTGGTGGTTCCCCAGCAACGACCATCCGCTGGACAAGGCCACGTACGACGTGTCGGTCGCCGTGCCGGACGGCTCCCAGGCGATCTCCAACGGCACGCTGCAGTCGACGAGTTCACGCCTCGGCTGGACGCGGTACAACTGGCGGTCCAACAAGCCGCAGACCACGTATCTCGCCACGCTGGCGGTCGGAAAGTTCGACGTCACGACCGGTACGTCGGAGAGCGGCATCCCGATCATCAACGCGTACAGCAAGGATCTGGGCGACAACTACGGGGCCGCGCGGGCGAGCATCGAGCGCACCGGGGAGGTGGCCGACTGGCTCGCCGGGTATTTCGGGCCCTATCCGTTCAACGCGCTCGGCGGCTACGTCCCGAACACCGACACCGGGTACGCGCTGGAGACCCAGACCCGGCCGTTCTACAGCCCGCGGCAGTTCGCCAACGGTACGAACGTGTCCGTGGTCGTCCATGAGCTGGCCCACCAGTGGTACGGCGACTATGTGGCCGTGGCCGGGTGGAAGGACATCTGGATCAACGAGGGCTTCGCGCGGTACGCGCAGTGGCTGTGGTCGGAGCACGAGGGCGAGGGCACGGCGCAGGAACTCGCGGACTACGTGTACGCGTCACGTCCGGCCGACGATCCGTTCTGGACGGTCAAGCCCGGGGACCCCGGGCCGGAGAACCAGTTCCACCTCGCCGTGTACGACCGCGGGGCACTGGCGGTCCAGGCGCTGCGGAACGAGGTCGGGGACGAGGCGTTCTTCGCCATCCTGAAGGGGTGGCCGAAGCGGTACGCCCACGGGAACGCGACCGTCGGGGACTTCGTGCGGTACGCGGAGGAGGTCTCGGGTCAGTCGCTCGACGCTCTCTTCGACACCTGGCTGTACCAGGCGTCGAAGCCGAGCGCGCCGGCGGCGCGGGACGCCTCGATCCGGGCGCGGAGCACGGCTCCCGCGCAGCCGAAGTCGTGGAAGAAGATCGCGGAGACCAACTCGGTGCACGACCACCACGACGACCACGACCATCACGACCACTGAGCGCTCCGCGCAGGTCGATGGGCTGGTGCGGGTAGTTGTGAGCCGGTCGCGCCCTTGCGGGACAGTCCGGGAATGATCGTGAGCTGGAGGGTGCCCACGACGCGCCCCTCGCGCACGGCGACGACAAGGTGCTGGTTCG
>NZ_JBFAHW010000183.1:0-13826 GCF_040654355.1 Streptomyces sp. NPDC050704
GCCATCCGCCGGCGCCTGGGCGAACCCTGCGACGACGTCCAGCTCTGCGTCACGGAGTTGGTCGGCAATGTGGTCCGGCAGCGACGTCGCGCCACCCCGCACGTCTTGGCCGACGATCGGTCAGCGGACCGTCCGTGCCGCCTCCTGGATGATCTGGGCGACGTCATGGGGCCGGGAGACGCTCACGGCATGCGATGCCCGGACTTCCACCGTCTGGGCCTGGGCCCGCTTGGCCATGAACGTCTGGGCCTTCGGGGGGATGTTGAGGTCCTCGGTGGCCACCAGGACCCAGGACGGAATGGCCTTCCAGGCAGGTTCGCCGGCACTCTCCTCCAGCGCCGCGCTGGTCACGGGACGCTGGGTGACCGCCATGATGCCGGCGGTGCTCTCCGGGACGTCGGCGGCGAACTGGTGGTGGAACTTGTCCTGTTGGATGTAGAGATCCGCGCCCTGAGAACCGTCGGGCAGGGTGATCGGAACCGGGCGCAGGGCTTCGCCCAGCGTGCTGCCGGGGAACTTGCCCGCCAACTCGCTCGCGCTCTCCCCCTTCTCGGGGATGAAGGCGGCGATGTAGACCAGCGCCTTCACGTTGTCGGCGCCATGGGCGGCGTTGCTGATGACCGCTCCGCCGTAGGAGTGTCCGGCAAGCACGACGGGCCCGTCGATACTGGCCAGGAGTTCCTTGAGGTAGGCGGCGTCGCTGCTCAGCCCGCGCAGCGGATTGGCCGCGGCCACCACCGGGTAGCCGTCACGCTTCAGCTTCTTCACCACGTCGTTCCAGCTGGTGGAATCGGCGAACGCTCCGTGGACGAGCACCACGGTCGGCTTGCGGGTGTGCGGCGACGATCCCTTGCCCGCACTCGCCGGGGCGACCGACGTGGCGAGGAGCGCAGCGGCAACGCCGACCGTCGCTATGAGGGAGAGCGGCGTGCCGGCACGCCGGTGGAGAGAAGGACGGTTCATGAGAGGACCTCTCGACGCGGTTGTTGGTTCAGTTGTGTCCGGCTGGACGGATCGGCAGGGGTTCGGGCAGTCGGCTCTCGCACACCGAGCGGTGTGGAGTGGGCCGTACGTGAACTGCCCTGCGGTCGTGGCTCACTTGGAGTGGAGCGCCGTACGCAGGGTGCGAACGGCCTGTTGTATCGTGGCCGTGGAAGCGTGCGTGGACCGAATGGGGTTCAGCATCATGAAGTCGTGCAGGGTGCCGTTGTACCGGATGCTGGTGGTCGGCACGCCGGCCTCCGTCAGCTTGCGGGCGTATGCCTCACCTTCGTCCCGCAGGACGTCGTTCTCGTCGACGAGAACGAGCGCGGGCGGCAGTCCCGCCAGCTCGGCCGGGTCGGCCCGCAGGGGTGACGCGGTGATCTCGGCGCGCTGGGCCGGGTCCGTGGTGTAGCAGTCCCAGAACCAGGCCATGGCCTTCGCGGTGAGGTAGGGGCCGGCCGCGAACTCCCGGTAGCTGTCGGTGTCCTGAGCAGCGTCCGTGACGGGGTAGTACAGCGACTGGTGCACGAAGGACACGTCACCGCGCTGCTTGGCCATGATGGTCAGCGCCGCGGTCATGTTGCCGCCGACGGAATCGCCGGCCACGGCCATGCGAGAGGCGTCCAGGTCTTCCTGGGCGCCCTGCTTCGTAATCCACTGGGCCGCCGCGTACGCCTGCTCGATGGCGACCGGATACTTCGCCTCCGGGGAACGGTCGTACTCGACGAACACCACGGCGGCTTTCGCTCCGACGGCCAGCTCGCGCACCAGGCGGTCATGGGTACCGGCATTGCCGATGACCCAGCCTCCGCCGTGCACATAGAGGACGACCGGCAGCGCGCCCTCGGCATCGACGGGCTTGACGATGCGTACCCGTACGTCGCCGACCTCGGCCGGCACCGTGACCCACTTGTCCCGCGCGTCGAGTTTCTCGATGGGCGCCGCCTGCAGATCGTCGAGGACCTTCCGAGCACCCTGCGGACCGAGCTCGTACAGGTAGGGCGGCTTGGCCGTCGCTTCCGCGAGCATCTGGGCCGCAGGTTCAAGAATCGGCTTGTCCACGGTTGTTCTCCTTCTCTCGGCGGGCCGGTGTGACGCTTTCACCCCTATGACAGGACACCTGTCGATGGTGTGACATGTATCGAAAGACGATCTTTTCCCACACATGTGTCACTGTCGGCGCTCGCCGGTGATCTCCTTGTACTCCCGAGCGGTGGGCTTGCGGATCTGCGTGCCCTGCCCGTAAAGACCTCGGCTGAGTCTGCTCCGCAGCCGCTGGGTCCTCGGGAGCCTGCCGTTCACACCCTGTTCGCTGCCCGGCAGGGCAAGGGGCGTGTACTGCTCGTGCGCCGTGAGCGCGTGCAGCTGTTGCCGGCTGAGCGGTTCGTGCACCTCCACGTACTCACCGTGCGGCAGACGTTTGATGACGCCCGTCGCGCGACCGTGCAGTACTTTGTCGCGGTCGCGTCGCTGGAGGCCGAGGGCCCACCGTTTGGTGACGACGTAGACGGCGAGCGGGACGACGAAGAGACCGATGCGGACCGCCCACGTCACAGCATTGACGGAAAGATGAAGATGGGTGGCGATCAGGTCGTTCGCCGCGCCGATCAACGCCACCAGATACACACTCAGCCATGCGGCACCCAGCGCGGTGCGCACGGGTCGGTTGCGTGGTCTGTCGAGAAGGTGCTGTTCTCCGTCGTCGCCCGTCAACCAGGCCTCGATAAAGGGATATGCACCCATGGCGAGGAAGAGGCCGACGCCCACCAGCAGCGGAACGAGGTTGTCGAGCGCGAGGGTATGGCCCCAGAAACTGATCTCCCAGCCGGGCATGACCCGGAGGAAGCCGTCGGCCACGCCCATGTACCAGTCGGGTTGCGACCCCGCCGAGACCTGGTCCGGCCGATAAGGACCGTACTGCCAGATGGGGTTGATCTGCGCGACGGCCGCGATGAAGAAGATCACGCCGGAGACCAGGAAGAAGTATCCAGTCGACTTGACGACATATACCTGAAACGGCATACCGACGATGTTCTTGTTCGTGCGCCCGGGCCCGGGGTACTGCGTGTGCTTGTGGCGGACGGACAGGGCCACGTGGGCGACGATCAGCGCCACCATGAGGGCAGGGATCACCAGAACATGGATGGTGTTGAAGCGAGCCACCAGGTCATCACCCGGGAACTCTCCGCCAAAGAGGAACATCGACAGATAGGTGCCGACGATCGGCACGGAGAGGATCGTTCCGTTCACGACGGCGAGCCCGGTTCCGGACAGGAGATCGTCCGGCAGGTCGTATCCGGTCAGTCCTCCGAACATGGCCAGGATCAACAGTGAGAAGCCGAGCACCCAGTTGATCTCGCGCGGCTTGCGGAACGCACCGGTGAAGAAGACGCGCATCATGTGCACGAACACACCGGCAACGAAGATCAGCGCCGCCCAGTGGTGGGCCTGCCGGATGAGCAGGCCGCCACGGACATCGAAGGAGATGTGCATGGTCGAGTTGAATGCCTCCGACACCAGCTGACCCTGCAGAGGGGCATAACTGCCCTCGTATATCACCTGCTCCGACGACGGGTGGAAGTAGAAGGACAGGTACACACCGGTGAGGACAAGGATGACGAAGCTGTACAGGCAGATTTCCCCCAGCATGAAAGACCAGTGATCAGGAAAGACCTTCCGCATGGTGGCTCTGGCCACGCCGCGGTAACCCAGCCGTCCCTCTGCCCAGTCGGCGATCTTCTCCCCTCTGCGTCCTTGCTGTGGTTCGACCGGTTGATCCTTGCTGCTCATCTTTCACCCCTCGTTCCATGGCGGGGGTCCGTGAACTGCTGTCTCCTATATGACCAACCAGTCGGTGACGGTGTGACATACCGTTGCGATGCGGCCGGCCGACCGGTCTGGGCCGTACACAGTGTTTCTGCCACTGTGTCGTTCCCTCCACGGGATCAGCCCTGATAGCCGAGTTCAGGCATTTCTCCATCACAGGGCAACGGCGACAGACAGCCTTCGCCTGATCTTGAGGGCAGAGTGTCACAAGATCTACGTCTGCCCGGTCAGGAGTATCAAGCGCACGAGAAAGAGTGGTTGGCGTATGAGTGATGCCGGTGATGGGGTGCCGATCGTGGAGTTGTTGGACGAGCGGCGGCTTTTGTTGGATGTCGGGTATTGGATGTTGGGCAGTGGGTGTGCGGCTGAGGGTGTTGTGGCGGAGGTCTACCGGCGTTGGTATGAGTTGCCGGACGCGGTGCGGGGGCGGATCTCGGTGCCGCGGTGCTGGCTGGTGAGGGTGGCGGGGGGTATCTGTCTGGCGCGGCTGGCGTTGCCGGGTGGGCAGGAGGGTGACGGCCGGGCGCTGGACCGGGCCGACGGCGACAGCGGGACCGGGACCGACCGCGAGGCGGAGACCAAGACGGGGTCGGGGGGTGTGTTGGAGGAGGAGGTCAGTGCGGTGTTGCTGGGTGCGCTGGACGCGTTGAGTCCGGTTGAGCGGGCGGCGTTCGTGCTGAATGACGTCTTCGGTATGGCGCCCGGTGTGATCGCGGACATTGTGGGGCAGGCCGAGTCCGAGGTTGCCGAACTGGCCGATCGTGCCCGGCGTAGTCTGCGGGTGCGTCGTTCACGTGCCACCACACCACAGCAGCATGACGGTGTGGTGCGTGCGGTGCGGCAGGCCTGTGTCACGGAGGACGCCGCGTTTTTGGCGTCCCTGCTGGCTGCCGACGCCACGGTGTTCTTCGACGGCGGGGGCAAGGTCCGTGCCCTGAGCAAGCCCGTGCACGGCAGTCGGCAGGTCGCGCACAGTCTGCTGACGCTGCTGGCCCGACACCCACGCACCACGTTGCGGACCCACTCCGTCAACGGCCGCACCGGACTCGTGGTCCGCTACGACGATCAAGTGGCCGCTGTCATCAGCCTCGACATCGACGGCGACCACGTCGTACAGGTATGGGTCACCCTCAACCCCGACAAACTCCGCACCTGGAACCAACCGGACCCCGGCACACACCCTTGACCCGGCCCGAGGGCCGCTTTCTCGCGAGGAGAACGGCAGAGAGGACTTGGCGCGGTTACCGCGCATCCTCCTCCGTTTCGGCGGTCCACTCGGAGCGAGACCCCGACTCGAGGAACGCGGCGATCTTGCTCGGGGTGAACACCCACATCACCTGGTGAATGCCCGCTTCGGAGACGCCTACGGTCATGAAGGTCGCGGGTTGCCCGTCCCGGTAGATCATCACGCCGGCCCGCCCGTTGGCCTGGACCGGCCGGACGTCCGCTGTGGGCCAGAACCACGAATTGGCAGTCGACAGGTTCGCCACCCGGGCGCGGCCGAGAACGGGGACACGAGCGGCGCCACGCAGACCGTTGCCGTCGGACAGACTGACGGCGTCCGGCGTGAGGAGAGCCTCCAGCGAGGCGATGTCTCCCGTTTGTGCCGCCGCGACGAAGGCCTCGAGGAGCCGTCGGTGCTCCGCCGTGTCCACGGTCTCCCGTTCCCCGGCCGCCAGGTGCTTACGGGCCCGGCTCACGATCTTCCGCACGTTGACAGGGCTGAGCTGAAGAATCTCGGCGATCTCGGCATAGGCGTAGTCGAACGCCTCTCGCAGAACGTAGGCAGCCCGCTCGGTGGGGTTCAGCTTCTCCAGCACGAGGAGCAAGGCCATTTCGAGAGCCTCCGCCCGCTGCGCGCCCACCTCCGGGTCGGAGCTCGTGTCGATGGGCTCGGGCAGCCACGGGCCGATGTAGGTCTCACGTCGCACACGGGCGGACTGGGCCACGTTGATGGCCAGACGAGTGGTCGCACTCGACAGGAACGCCGCCGGGCTGACCACTACCGAACGGTCCGTCTTCTGCCAGCGCAGCCATACTTCCTGGACCACGTCCTCCGCCTCGACCGCACTTCCGAGCACGCGGTACGCGATGCCGAAAAGGCGCGGCCGGAGCTCCACGAAGACAGCGACGGCCTGGTCCAGAGTGCTTTCCGTGGGGGACGACTCGAGATGCATGATCCTGCTGTCTCCGTTCCTCCGGGAGTCGGTGCTGCTCAGTGGAGTGATCATGCGGCCGCCGCGTGACGGACCGCCCCGCCGGCGGCCTCCTGGGCGTGGCCGTTTCGGCCATCGGGCTCTCCAGGTCCGGCCGGCCGACTGCCGCAAAGGCTGTGGTCGCTGAAAGTCACGGCTGCTCCAATCGCATCTGCATTCATTGACCACGCCCGCCCCCGTTCTGTGACAGGTTCGCCATGACAAGTTGTTGTGACAACAGATGCGGAGTCACGGCCGCACCTGTGCCGGTGTTGTTTTCGTGCCCGCCACCTTCTCACGCAAGCCGACAATCAGGGGCAAAGATCACAATTTTTGTTAAGACAGTGGCAATTGGCAGCCGCTGTTGTCGAATGCACCGCGGAGGCAGCGATGTGTTTCGAGGGCTCATCGTGAGTACGGCGGAGGACTACCGGCGTCGGACGGGGCTGTCACAACTCCCTCGGCTGCTCGGTCAATGCGGGTGGGACCCGTGCAGCACCCGTTCGAGCCCACTCGCGGCGCCGGCCGCGCGACCGGCGCGGCCGAGTCGTACGGGTTCCTCCGCCCGCCATCCGCCGCCAACTCCCGTTTCGTGAAACCCCGGGCTTGAGCCGAAGAAAGACGCAAGATGCCCCGAAACTCCGACCAGCACCCCGATCCCGCCACCGCCAGTGTTTCTCTGGCAGCCGAGGCCGCCCTGCTCGAGGCTCGTCTGCGCATGCTCCAGGAGGCGCTCGACACGGTCGACGCCCGGATCGAGGCGGTCTCCGAAACACTGCGGCAGTTGCGCCGTGCGACGCCGCCGGGGGCCGGCGAACAGGAGGATTGCGGCGGCTCCTCCGGCGAGACGACTTCGCTCCTCACTCCGACCGCGCATCCCAGGAGTGGTTGACGTACTCCTTTGCGTGCGGGCCCTGACCGGGCAGGCGCCCGGATTCTGTCGATGACGCAGTAGCTTCGCGGGGTGTTCCTCCACCGCGACCAGCACCTACCCGTTGCGTACGCTGCGCAACAGTGGCAACAATTGGTACGATAAAGTTTCTTGCCACAACATCACAGGAATTCGGAGTACGGCCGCCCCTTCGGGAAACATGTGGTCGATGGGCCCATCTTTGTGCGGAGTGCGCTCCTGCATATGATGGCCTTGAGGTACCCATCCCGGCGTTCGGGCCGAGCGGAACCGCTGGTGAGCCGGGTGCGAACGGGCAAGAAGGGTTGAGGGTGAGAGGAACACATGGTCTCGGCAACTCGCGCAGCGCACAACATTGAGATCACCACTGAGAGCCTCCAGGAGGACCTGGCCCGACTGGAGGTCCAGAAGCAGGCCCTGGAGAGGGAACTGGCCGCGGTCGTGGCCCATCTCGGCTCCGTCCAGCGGGCCCTCAGCGCCCTCGAAGTCCTGATGCTCGACCCGGCGGCCTCAGCGGGCACCGCCCGTACCGCGGCAGAGACCGGACAGCGCCAGGCCGCGGCACCCGCAGAAGCGCAGACGGACGTCGCTCCTTCAGGGCCCGCCGGTGTCGTGCCGAAGGCGGAACCCCGTGTCCGGCAGTCGAAGAGCCGGCAGGGCGCGGGGAAGCGGGTTTCCCGCGGGTCCCGCGCAGAGGCGGACCAACAGCGGGACTACGGCAAGCTCACCGGGCAGATCCTGGACTACTTCGCCGGGGTCGGCGACGCCGACGTGCGTGCTCGCGATGTCGCGGCGGCTCTGGGACGCGATACCGACAGCGGGAGCATCAACGGGGTCCGGAGCACACTCGACCGCCTGGTCGGCACGTCCCGTATTCGTCGAACCGGCCGGGGGCTCTACCGCGCCAAGCAGTCCTGAGGGAGAACGAACGGGCAGCGGCAGGCGCCACCGGCCCGACGCGCGACACATCATCGGACACAGCTCCGGACGCCGACTCGCGGGGGATCGAGTGGCGTCCGGAGCACCGCACCTGCTCCGTTCCGGTCGCAGGTGCCGAGGGGCGTTCCGGACACCTTCCACGGGGACCGTGTCGCACGATGCCCGAAACACTGTGAACATTGTATCAAACGTTGTTGTTTCGCCGAACCCGCGTATGCGGCCGTCTCCGCACCGATCGGAAACAGTGTCATGGCATGTTTCACACTGTCTTGAGCGCCCTCCACAGCCTCCCTGCTGTCCGCGGCGCCGGGGTGTTCCTCGTACCCGATTTCTCATGCGGCGGTGTGATCGTTGGCCCGGCTCTCCTCGGGACCCTGCGGGTCCCCGCCGGCGACGAACGCGTCCCGCGGGTGCTGCACGGAGGCCAGTGAGACGAGATCCCGGCCGAACAGTGCGGCGGTGAGCCAGACGGTGAGCACCCGGACCTTCCGCTCCCAGGTGGGCACGGCCAGTACGTGGTAGCCCCGGTGCATCAGCCACGCGAGGAAGCCCTTGATGACGATCCCCTTGTACTGGAAGATTCCTCGCCCCAAGCCCAACGTGGCCACCACTCCCAGACTGCTGTGACGGTAGTTCCGGACCCTGCCTCCCCGCAGATCGGCTGCGATGTTCTTCGCCAGACGCCTGCCCTGCCGTACGGCGTGCTGAGCGTTCGGCACCGTACGTGCCCCCGCTACCGGCGAGGCCAGATCGGGTACGGCCGCGTCGTCTCCGGCCGCCCACACGTCCGGTACCGGATCACCGTCGGTGCCCACCCGGAGGTCCGCCCGGACCACGAGCAGGCCACGCTCGTCGATCGGCAGGTCCGCGTGTCGGCGTACGACGGGGTTCGAGGCATTGCCGGTGGTCCAGACGATCAGTGCCGAGTCGAACTCCGCGCCGTTGGAGAGCACGACGTGCCCGCCCTCGGCGGAGATGAGTTCGGTGTTCAGGTGCACGTGCGCGCCGCGGCGTTCCAAGGAGCGCACCACCCAGGCTCCGGGTTTGTCGCTCACCTCGGGCAGAATCCGGTCCCGGGCCTCCACCAGGTGGAAGGACAGATCGTCGAAGCTCAGTTCCGGGTAGGCCTTGAGCATCGCGGTGGCCAGCGACAGCAGTTCGCCGAAGCCCTCGACCCCGGAGAACCCGCCGCCCACGAAAGTGACCGTGAGCAGCCTCTGCCGCTCGGCGCCGGGCGGCATCGACGCCGCCTGGTCGAACGCGGTCAGCAGGCGGTCGCGGATGGCCACCGCCTCTTCCACGTGCTTCAGGCCTATGGCCTGCTGCGCCAGTCCGGGTATGGGAAACGTACGGGTCACGGCGCCGGCGGTGACCACAAGGATGTCGTAGTGCAGTTCGTAGCCTGCTCCGTTCACCGGTTGGACGGTGACCGTCCGGTCTGCGTGTCGGATCTCGGTCACGCTCCCCGCGATCAGCCGGGTGGTACGCAGATGCCGGCGCATCGAGACGGCGGCATGGCGTGCCTCGATCGACCCCGCCGTCACCTCCGGCAGGAAGGGTTGGTAGGTCATGTACGGACGCGGGTCGACGACCGTGACCCTCGCTTCTTCCTTCCGCAACGTCTTCTCGAGGCCCCACGCAGCGTAGAAGCCCGCGTAGCCGCCACCAACGATCAGGATCTCACGCATGGTTGCCTCTCTTCTTTTGTCCGTCAGCAGGTAGACAGGACAGAGTCGGCCGTTGTGACAGCGGAACCACCACCTCGGGTGCGGTCGGCCGCCCGGGGACGCCTCCCCCTTCGCTCTTGGTCTGCTACTGCGCCGGGCACACTTGCGCGCGGCCACGGTGATGACCGAGGCGCTTCGACCGCACGGCATCGAGCTGCGGCACTTCGCCGTACTGATCGAGCTGGTCGACCGCGGGCCCACCTTCATCACACCTCAGGGGGTCGCGCTCTTCCACGCAGTCCACGTTGCGGCGGAGCCGCTGGCCGAGCGTCTGATCGCCGAGTTGGTGTCCGGTGAACCCGAGCAGCTGATGGACCTGTTGACCCGGTTCGCCTATCCCGCGGGGGACGACGCGTAGGCGCGTCCGCGTGCCGACGGGCAGTGCGCGGGTTCACCCGGCCGGCCTGTCCCGAGAGAGGTTCTGGAACGTGTACTGGCTGCTGCGGCCTGGGCACCTCCGGTTCGAACCTCCAGCCGTGGCACGCCTGCGTGTTGACCGGCAGCCCGTTGGCCGAACTCAAGAAGCGCGTCGGCGAGCGCGTGGCCGCCGGCGATGCCTGGGACGAGCGGGAGTACGAGATGTACCCGCCCGCACTGAAGTCCCCGTACCGTGAACGCCGTTCCGTCTTCGGCGAGCAGCGTTACGGCGCCCCCGGACGAGCTCATCCTCTTCTGCGGTATGTCGATCGGCTTCGAGGACGTCACGGTGGATTACGCCCGAACGGGTCGGGCACCGCTCGACGAGACCGTCACGTTCGTCGAGGAGTGAGCGTGCAACTCTTGGAACCAGCGGAATGCGGCGGGGCGTTGCTCAGCCGGTCACGTCCATGCGCTGCGTGCCGATGACCGACAGCAGACGCAGTGCCTCCTCGGACGGGGAGCCGGGGGCGGCGGTGTAGATCACGACCTGCTGGTCCCGGTCGGAGATGTCGAGGACGTCGCAGTTGACGGTGACCGGGCCGACCAGCGGGTGCTGGAAGGTCTTGCACAGGGTGCGCCCCGCGTTCACGTCGTGGGAGGCCCAGAGCCGGGTGAACTCCTCACTTCCCGCGAGGAGTTCACTCACCAACTCGGTCACCTCGGGATCGTCGGGGTACCGGGCGGCGGTGGCGCGCAGGCGCTGCGCCGAGGTGCGGGCGAACAGGTCCGCGTCCGACACCCCGTACAACCGCCGCCCCTGCGGGTGCGGCCCGAGGAAAACGCGGCGCACAAGGTTGCGGTCGCGCCGCGGCAGGGCGGAGAAGTCCTCCATGAGGGCGGCCGCCAGATCGTTCCAGGCGATCACCTCGTACGCCGCGGACGTCACGATCGCCGCCGCCTGCGGCAGCCGGTGCAGCAGGTCGAGGATGCTCTGCCGCACCTCCCGCGAGGGCCCGGGCGGCGGGCCGGGCGGTGCGCCGGCGAGGTGGTGGAGGTGATCGTGTTCGGCGTCCGACAGGCGCAGGGCCCGGGCCAGCCCGGCCAGCACCTCGTGTGACGGGCGCGGGCCGCGGGCCTGCTCCAGCCGCGTGTAGTACTCGGTCGAGATGAATGCCAGCTGCGCCGCCTCCTCGCGTCGCAGCCCCGGGGTGCGGCGGCGCGGTCCGGCGGGCAGCCCCACCTCGGCGGGGGTGATCCGCTCGCGCCTGCTGCGCAGGAAGGCCGCCAGTTCTTGTCGGTCCACTCCCCCAGTGTGCGCGAGTGTCACGGAGCCGGTGTTGTTTCGGCACCCTTCTCTTCTGCTCCTCCACGTCGCCGATGGCGCGCCACACAGGTCATGTATGCCGCCCGAGGTCCCGATGACAGACGTGTCGGTGCCGTTCCAGTGCGCGGCCGGTCATCGGAAGCCGTTGCAGTATCCCTCCTGGAAGGCGGCCCAGAAGTCCTCGTCGATTCCGGTGTCGACGAACGAGTTCCAGTTGGTGTGGGCGACGAGTTGGTCACGGCCGTCGCGGCTGTTGAGGGCGAAGGTCAGGTACCCGGGGGCGCTGCCGCCGTGGCCGTACGCGGGGCCGCACTCGGTGGCGTAGACGTAGACACCCAGGCCGTAGGCGAGAGCGGGCGGGGCGCTGCCGGTTGCGGGGACCGTGTCGGTGAACCGAGGCGAGGCCGAGGGCCGCACCATTGCCGAGATGCTGCGGCAGGCGTTGGCCGAGCTGATCCCGCTCGACGACGCCCGCCGCGCCGAGTTCCTGGTCCGTCTCGCCTTCGCGGACCAGGCCGCACACAACGACCGCCTTGCCGCCGTCCAGCGAGAGACCCTTGCGGTCATCCGTTCACGCGTCGCCCAGGCCATCGGCAATGGCACGGAGTGCGGCGAGGTCGCCGAGGGTGTCGACGCCGCCGGCCAGGCCCTGAGGATCGTCGCGTTTACGGAAGGGCTCGCCCTGCACACACACATCGACCCCGACGGCACACCGGAACCGGCAGCCCTCGCGGCGCTGGACGAGCACCTCGGCCACGTGTTCACCGGACCCTGCCGACGTGCACAACGCGGCTAGCGTGCGGCGGCGGATCCACCAGGCGCTGCGGGCAGCCAGGCCGAGGGCGAGGGCCAGGTGGTAGGTGCCGGTCCTGGAAGTCGAGGTGGTGTGGGGTCTCGGTCATTGGGTGGCCGCCAGGAGGGCTGCTGCGAGGAGTGCGGGAGGGCCGTCCACCGCGTTGCTGTGCAGGACTTCGGTGCGGTGTATCAGTCGTGGTGCGGAGATGAGGACCGCGCTGATGCCGGGTATGCCGTCGATCGTTGGTTGGGGCAGCAGAGCGAGTCCATGGCCTGTGGCGCTGAGGACGACGAGTCCGCGCACGTCGGTTCCTTCGTAGCGCAAGGATGCGCGATAGCCGTCGGTTCCGCCGGCGGTGCGCAACTGTGCGAGCGGGATGGCGGTGTCGGGTGCGTCGATCCAACGGGCGTCGGCGAGGTCGGTCAGGCGGAGGCTGGTCCGGCCGGCCAGCGGGTGCTGAGCGGGCAGCGCGACGGCCAGCGGTTGCTCGGTGACGGCCAACGCCGTGAGTGGGCCGACGTCGGGGAGGTGGAGTGGGTCGTTGGGCGCGGCCATGCCGTCGACCAGGCCGAGGTCCAGGGCCGCGGTCGCGACTTTGTGGGTGATGGCCTCGCGGCCGAGGACACGCACCGTCACCCCCAAAAGGGGCTGCGTCTGACGCATGTCCGCAAGCGTCCCGGTGAGCTGTGGCGTCATGGCCAGCGGTGAGGCGCCGATGACGATGCGGGAGGCGGGTGCTGCGGTCAGGCGCGCGATGTCCGCGCGGGCGGCGTCCAGTCGCAACAACAGCGGCCCGGCGTGCTCGAGCAGCCGGGTGCCGACGGCCGTCGCCGAGACCGGACGCCGCCGCAGCAGGACTGCTCCGAGGTCGCTTTCGAGTGCGGCGATGTGCTGGGACACCGCCGACTGGGTGTAGCCCAGTTCGCGGGCCGCTTCGGAGAAGGAACCGCAGCGTGCCACGGCCACGAACGTGCGAAGAAGGTGCGGATCCATGTCCATCAGTATCGCTAATGGAAGGGTCACGGATCATCGTTGGTGCTGAACTCGGTTGTCGGCGCAGGATGTCCGCATGCCTGAGCCTTTGAATGTTTCGACAGCCCGTGTCGCGCTGGTGGGCGACCGTTCGCCCAGCGTGCGAGCCCACGCCCGTGTCCCCGGTCTTCTCGACGCGCTGGCCCGGCGCGACCAACTGGTCCTGGACGCGTACTGGGTCCCGACCCAGGACGCGGAATCCGCCGGCGCCCTCACCGGGTTCGATGCCATCTGGTTGGTGCCGGGCAGCCCGTATCGCAGCGAAGCCGGGGCGATCGCGGCGGCCCGCACCGCGCGTGAGCAGGGGATCCCGTTTCTGGGCACCTGTGGTGGCTTCCAGCACGCGGTCCTGGAGTTCGCGCGAGACGTGTGCGGGCTCTCCGGCGTTGACCACGGAGAGAATCAACCGGAGGCGGACGACTTGCTGATCGTCCCGCTGGCGTGCTCCCTGGTCGGTCACGAAGGCGCGGTCAAGGTAGAGCCAGGATCGCTGGCGGAGCGTGTCCTGGGAGCTGAGCGGACTGTCGAGCGGTACCACTGCTCGTATGGCCTCAAGCCGGGCTATCTGGATGTGCTGCGTGCGCACGGACTGCGCTTCAGCGGCGTCGACGAGGCGGGTGACGTGCGTATGGCCGAGCTGCCGGGCCATCCGTTCTTCCTCGCCACCCTGTTCCAGCCGGAGCTCGCGGGAGACGGCACCCGGCCCCACCCGATCATCCAGGCGTTGGCCGCG
>NZ_JBFAHW010000184.1:0-13785 GCF_040654355.1 Streptomyces sp. NPDC050704
CTCGGAGCCGCTGGCCCGCGCCCTGCGCCGGGAGGGCTACGAGGTTGAGGTACGCGAGGACGGACCCACCGCGCTCGACGCCGGCACCCATGTCGACGAGCAGGTCGACCTTCAGACCGAGCAGTTTCCCCTCGCGGGTCGCGGCGATCTCGATGTCCTGGATCTGGCCGCGCCCGTGGTGGGTGGCGAGATAGCCCTCGGAGCGGGACTCGGTCCACTTGACCGGCCGGCCGAGGCGCCGCGCGACGACGAGCGAGACGACCTCCTCGCCGTACACCTGGAGTTTGGAGCCGAAGCCGCCGCCGACGTCGGGGGCGATCACCCGCAGCTTCTGCTCGGGGACGCCGGTGACGGTGGAGAGCATCACCCGCAGGACGTGCGGGACCTGGGTCGACGAGTACACGGTGTACTCGCCGGACGCGGAGAGCGGGGTGACGACCACCGCGCGGGGCTCCATGGCGTTGGGGATGAGGCGCTGCTGGAGGTAGCGGCGGTGCAGGACGACGTCGGCGCGCCCCTTGACCGTCTCGTAGGGCTCGCCCGTGGCCAGCGGCCAGACGTAGCAGCGGTTGGTGCCCTTGTCCTCGTGGACCAGCGGGGCGTCGGCGGCGAGCGCGGCCTCCAGGTCGAGTACCGGGGGCAGGGGCACGTAGTCGACCTCGACGGCTTCCAGCGCGTCGGCGGCCGCGTACCGGTCGCGGGCCACCACGACCGCCACCGGATCGCCCGCGTACCGCACCTCGTCGACCGCGACGGCCGGGTGGTCCGGCAGGACGATGTCCTCGGTCACCGGCCAGGCGCACGGCAGCGATCCCGTCCCCTCCGCGAGATCGCGTCCGGTGAACGCGGCGACGACACCGGGCTGTTCGAGCGCGGGCGACACGTCGATGCGGTCGATCCTGGCGTGCGCCATCGGGCTGCGCAGGATCGCCAGGTGCAGCAGCCCGTTGACGCTGATGTTGTCGGTCCAGTTGGTCTGCCCGGTGACGAGCCGGGCGTCCTCCTTGCGGAGGCGGGAGCGGCCGACCTCGCGTTCGGTGACCTGGTCGCTCATGTCGTGACCTCCTGTCCGGAAGCCGCGGATGACGCGGAGGCTCCCGAGACGTCCAGGACCGCGCGCACGATGTTCTGATAGCCGGTGCAGCGGCAGAGATTGCCCTCCAGGGCGTGCCGTACGTCGTCCGCGCTCGGCTGCGGATTCTCGCGGAGCAGATCACGCGCGGCCATGATCATCCCCGGGGTGCAGTACCCGCACTGCAAGGCGTGGCGCTCGTGGAACGCCTGCTGCAGGGGATGCCACTCCCCGTTCGTGGCAAGCCCCTGGACGGTGGTCACTTCGCTCCCGTCGGCCTGGACCGTGAGCACCGAGCAGCTCTTGACGGTCTCGCCGTCCAGGTCGACCGTGCAGGCCCCGCAGTTGGAGGTGTCGCAGCCAATGGGGGTGCCGGTCAGGCCCAGCCGGTCACGCAGGTAGTGGATCAGCAGAAGACGGGGTTCCACTTCGTCCTCGTACGTCGTGCCGTCCACCTTCACCGAGATGCGGGTCATGTGCCCTCCCTTGGAACCGTGAGGGAAATCAGTCACCGGACGTGATGTGCGTCACTCTAGGACCGCGTTCGGGGAGGGGCGAGAGCCGCGGCAGGCATTTGTTGAGCGTTAATCCGTTGCCGCCGCACGGCGCTTCCTGCTGGACTGCGGGGGACCAGTCGGCAGGGATCTGAAGAGATCAAAGAGTTCAGAGAGACCAAGGAGCAGCAATGCGAGCACCGTTCATGTCCGCCCAGGAAGGAATCCCCCTCACTTCAAAGGACATGACGCACGGTGCACATGCTGAACCTGGGAATTCTGGCGCACGTAGACGCCGGTAAGACGAGTCTGACCGAGCGGCTCCTGCACGCCGTCGGTGTCATCGACGAGATCGGCAGCGTCGACGACGGCAGCACCCGGACCGACTCCCTCGCGCTGGAGCGGCAGCGGGGCATCACCATCAAGTCCGCCGTCGTCTCCTTCGCGATCGACGACGTCACGGTCAATCTGATCGACACCCCCGGACACCCGGACTTCATCGCCGAGGTGGAGCGGGTGCTGAGCGTGCTCGACGGCGCGGTGCTCGTGGTCTCGGCCGTGGAGGGCGTCCAGGCGCAGACGCGTGTCCTCCTGCGGACGCTGCGGCGACTTGGCATTCCGACGCTGATCTTCGTGAACAAGATCGATCGCCGCGGTGCCGACCCGGACCGCGTGCTGCGCGGCATCGCCGAGCGGCTCACTCCGGCGATCGTGCCGATGGGCCGGGTCGACGGACCCGGTACCCGCGCCGCCCGCGCCACCGCGCACACCGGGTTCACCACCGGCATGCTCGACGTCCTTGCGGCCCACGACGACGCCCTGCTGGCCTCATACGTGGAGGACGACACCGTCTCGTACGGCCAACTCCGCGCCGCCCTCGCCGAGCAGACCCGCAGGACGCTGGTCCACCCGGTCTTCTTCGGCTCCGCGATCACGGGTGCGGGCGTGGACGCGCTGATCTCCGGCATCAAGGAGCTGCTCCCGGCCGCCGACGGGAAGCCGGACGGCCCGGTGTCGGGCACCGTCTTCAAGGTCGAGCGGGGTCCCGCGGGGGAGAAGATCGCGTACGCCCGGATGTTCTCGGGGACCGTACGCACCCGGGACCGGCTGTCCTTCGGCGACGGTTACGGGGGCGGTGACGGCGGCGGGGAAGGGAAGGTCACCGCGATCAGTGTCTTCGACCAGGGCTCGGACGTCCGGGAGACGGCCGTGGCCGCGGGGCGGATCGGGAAGCTGTGGGGCCTCGGAGGTATCCGTATCGGCGATGCCTTTGGGGTATCACCGATTTCGGACAGGGACCGGCGGCACCACTTCTCCCCGCCGACCCTGGAAACGGTCGTCTTCCCCTGCCGTCCCGAGGACAGGGGCGCCCTCTACGTCGCGCTCACCCAACTCGCCGAGCAGGACCCGCTGATCAACCTGCGCCGGGACGAGCGGCGCCGGGAAGTTTCCGTGTCCCTCTACGGAGAGGTCCAGAAGGAGGTCATCCAGGCGACCCTTGCCGAGGAGTTCGGCCTGGATGTCGGCTTCCGGGAGACGACGACGATCTGCGTCGAACGGCCCGTCGGCAGCGGTGCGGCGGTCGAGTTCAACGGCAAGGACCCCAACCCGTTCCTCGCCACCGTCGGGCTGCGCGTCGACCCCGCGCCGGTCGGCTCCGGGGTGGGGTTCCGGCTGGAGGTCGAGCTCGGGGCCATGCCGTACGCCTTCTTCAAGGCCGTCGAGGACACCGTGAAGGAGACGCTCGGTCAGGGCATCCACGGCTGGCAGGTCACCGACTGCACGGTCACCATGACGCACTCCGGCTACTCGCCCCGGCAGAGCCACGCGCACCAGGGCTTCGACAAGAGCATGTCGAGCACGGGGGCGGACTTCCGCGGACTCACCCCGCTCGTCGTGATGGAGGCCCTGCGGCAGGCCGGTTCCCACGTGTACGAGCCGATGCACCACTTCCGCCTCGAAGCCCCCGTCGACACACTGGGCGCGCTTCTCCCCGTCCTCGCCAGACTGCGGGCCGTGCCGCAGACCACGGAGACGCGGAGTACGTCGTGTGTGCTGGAGGGGTCGGTCCCCGCGGCCCAGGTGCACGAACTGGAGCAGCAACTGCCGGGCCTGACCCGCGGCGAGGGCGAACTGGAATCCGCCTTCGACCACTACGCACCGGTCGCGCGCGGCACGGCGCCGGAGCGGCCGCGGACCGACCACAACCCGCTCAACCGCAAGGAATACCTACTCAACGTGACGCGCCGGGTCAGCGGGTGATCACCACAACGTCCCTGCGAAAAACGTGACTTACTCTCAAGTCAGGAGTATTGACGGGCCAAAGATGCGCACGGGACTGTTGTGGGCATGTCGAAGTTGCGTGTGCATCTGCTCGGCGTCCTCGTACTCCTCACCGGTCTTCTGACGACCACTGGAGCCCAGTCCGCCTCCGCCCTCCCCGACGACCTCTGGTTCGACCAGGCCGCCGCGGCGACCCTCACTGTCCAGAACGGCCGCTTCACCGACGGCCTCGGCCGTGAGGTCGTGCTGCGCGGCTACAACGTCTCCGGCGAGACGAAACTGGCGGAGAACAACGGCCTGCCGTTCGCCTCGGTCGCCGACGCCAAGAAGTCGGCGACCGCGCTGCGCGCCCTCGGCGGCGGCAACTCGGTCCGCTTCCTGCTCTCCTGGGCGTACGCCGAACCCGTACGCGGACAGGTCGACACCACGTACCTGGCCGCCGCCACCGACCAGCTGCGTGCCTTCCTGGACGCCGGAATCCGGGTCTACCCGGACTTCCACCAGGACCTCTACTCACGCCACCTCTTCGACCACGACAGCTGGTACACGGGTGACGGCGCCCCCAAGTGGGCCGTGGACGCCGGTGACTACCCGGACGAGTACTGCGGCATCTGCCCCTTCTGGGGCCAGAACATCACCTCGAACGCCGCCGTGACCGAGGCGTCGCACGACTTCTGGCACAACGCCCACGGACTCCAGGACGCCTTCCTCACCACCGCCCAGAAGACCATGGCGTACGTCGAACAGCACCTGAGTGACGCCCAGTTCGCGGGCGTCGTCGGCTTCGACCCGTACAACGAACCGCACGCGGGCACCTACGACTCCGGCCAGACCAGCCGAGCCTGGGAGAAGGACGTCCTCTGGCCGTTCTACGAGAAGTTCCGGGCCCGGATGGACGCGGCGGGCTGGCAGGACAAGCCCGCCTTCGTGGAGCCGAACCTCTTCTGGAACGCCAACCTCGACTTCCAGAAGCAGGAGGGCGGCCTGCTCGACGCGGGCAAACTCGGGCCGGACTACGTCTTCAACACCCACTTCTACGACCAGAAGGCGATCTCGGGCATCTTCATGTGGGGCAAGG
Source organism: Streptomyces sp. NPDC050704 (assembly GCF_040654355.1). Lineage (NCBI taxonomy): Bacteria > Bacillati > Actinomycetota > Actinomycetes > Kitasatosporales > Streptomycetaceae > Streptomyces > Streptomyces sp. NPDC050704. The sequence continues at coordinate 4,928 of NZ_JBFAHW010000184.1, forward strand.
CGGGGGACGGGCAGTACGCCACCGACTTCGGGACCGTGCGCGACCGGGCCGCGGCCGCCGGCACGGCAGGCATCATCAGCGAGTTCGGCCACCCGCTCGCGGGCAACGTCTCCGACAAGGCGCCGACCGTCCTCAAGGCGATGTACCAGGCCCTCGACTCCCGGGTGCCGGGCGCCAGTTGGTGGACCAACCCGGCCCAGTCGGGCCCCGTCCTGTCCGGTTCGCAGTGGCAGTGGGACATCTACAACGGCCGCCACAAAGAGCTGATGAACGGCAACCCCGACAAGGTGCTCACCCACGGCGACGCCTGGAACGACGAGGACCTGTCCGCCGTACGCCTCGACGATTCGGGCAAGGCCGTACTGCGTCAGGACGCCCGGCTCCTGGACCGCGTCTACCCGAGCGCCACGGCGGGCAGGACGGTTGCCTTCACCTACGAGGACCGTTCGCGGGACGGCTCCACCACCCTCACCTGGAACCCGGTACCGAGCTCACTCCCGCGCGTGGCCGAGCTGGTGGGCTCCGGGCAGTACAGCCTCCTGGCGTGGCGTTCCGACGGCAGCGCGGAACCCACCGAACTGCACCTGCCCGCGTCCTTCCCGACCTCGTCCACCACGGTGGTCTCCGACCTCGGCGTGACGGCCGCGCCGCCCGCGTACACGAGGACCACTCCGATCGCGGTCGCGTCCGAGCCGGGCGGTACGGGCAGCCGTCGGCTGCTGCTGACCGCCCCGGACTCGGGCACCCTGCACTACGCCCTGGTCACCAACGGCGCGACAGCCCCGTCCGCGGCGCTGCTGAGCGCCGCACGGACGGAGCTGTCGAACTGGGCCGCCACGAAACTCGGTTAGGCGGGAGTCACTTGGCGGCGGGCCCGGTCCAGTCCGCCGCCACCTGAGCGAGACGTACGCGCTGGGGGTGGTCGCCGACCGCCACGGACGCCGTCTTCTTCCCGGTGGCGAAGTCGATGGCGGTGACCTGGTCGGAGCCGCTCTCGGAGATGACGCAGGACTTGCCGTCACCGCTCACCGTGGCCCAGTAGGGCTTCGAGGCGGTGACGAGCGGGCCCTCCTGGAGAGTGGACCGGTTCACGACCGTCGCGTAGTCGTCCATGGTCCCGGCGACGCACAGCTTGCTGCCGTCGGGGCTCATGGACATGCCGTGGTGGCGGGAGTCGTTGACCCAGGTCGTACGGTCGTCGCTGGTCGCCGGGTTCTTCGGGAGGGTCTTGACCCGGGTGACCTTGTCGGTGGCGACGTCGTACTCCACGAAGCCGTTGAAGAACGACACCTGGAAGTAGAGCTTCGACTCGTCCGGCGAGAAGGCGACCGGGCGCACGGCGTCGGACAGGTCGCTCCGCCCGAAGGCGTCGAGCCGCTCGCGCATGTCGATGACCTTGACCTGCTCGTACGTCGTGGCGTCGACGACCGTGATGCGGCGGTCGCCCTTCGTCCAGTCCAGCCACGGCTCGTCCAGGGCGGTGTTCACATCGCCGATCGACATGTTCCAGAGGTACTTCCCGTCGGCCGAGAAGACGTTCTCGTGCGGCTTGTCGCCGGTCTTGAACGAGCCGAGCTGCTTGCCGGTGGTGATGTCGAGGACGTGCACGGTGTTGGAGATCGAGGCCGAGACCGCGACCCGCTTGCCGTCGGGGGAGACCGCCATGTGGTCGGAGCGGTAACCCGACACCGGGAAGCGCCAGTTGATCTTTCCGGTGGCGAGGTCGATGGACACCACGTCGGCGAAGCTGGGCCGCGAGACCACCATGGCCGAACCGTCCGGCGTGGAGTACATGTCGTCGACGAACTGGTCGTGGCCCTCCCCGACGCCGTTGCGGATGGCCTGGAAGTAGATCCACTTGATGGGATCGGCGTTGATCTCCGCCAGCCGCTGCTCCTTGTCGGGGACGACGTTGATCCGGCCGATCTTCGCGAGGTCGCCGCTGGACTTGATGACGTCGGCGGTGCCGTCCCAGTTGTTGCCGACGAACATCACCTCCCGCAGATCGGCGGAGGCGGTCGGCGCCCCGGCCGCGGTGGCCGAGCCGGTGACGGTCAGGACGAGGGCGGCCGCGATGGACCAGGCGTGCCGGGCTCTGAAGGCGGACATGACCGAACTCTCCTATTTGTGGGGAGCATGACAATGCGGAAAATCTGAAAACGCGCACGTTCAGAATGGACTTACTGGAAAGTAAGGAGAGGGGGCCACTCTCCACAAGAGTCCGGACAGGACAAAATTGGCCACAGGACCAACGAGGGAGAGCCAGTGGCGGGCAGACTCAGAGCGCCGACCGGCCGTTATGGGGGCAGGACCGCCGAGGAGCGGAAGACCGAGCGGCGCCAAAGATTTCTGGACGCCGGACTCGGGCTCTTCGGTGACGACCCCGGCTACCGTGCCACCACCGTCGCCGCCCTGAGCGAGGCCGCCGGCCTGTCCACCCGCCAGTTCTACGAGGAGTTCCGCACTCTTGAGGACGTCCTGGCCGCTCTCCACCTCCAGGTGAACGACTGGGCCGAGGAAGCCGCCCTGTCCGGTCTCGCCGAGGCGGACGGACAGGGCATCGCGGAGCGCGCCACGGCGGCCTTCCGCGCCTACGCCGCCAACGTGACCGGCGATCCGCGCCGGCTGCGCATCACCTTCGTCGAGATCATCGGCGTCAGCCCGCGACTGGAGCGCCAGCGGCTGGCCCGCCGTGCCCGCTGGATCGAGTTCATCTGCGCCGAGGCGGCTGCCGCCGTGGAGCGGGGTGAGGCCGCGCCCCGCGACTACCGGGTCGCCGCGGCGGCGTTCATCGGCAGCGTGAACGGGCTGCTGCACGACTGGAGTTCCGGCTGGGTCGAGGCGAGCCTCGACGAGGTCGTGGACGAACTCGTCGGGCTGCTCCTGGGAATCCTGCGCCCGGCCGGCTGGCGTCCGGCGGAGGCTTGAGTTCCTTGTCCCGGTAGAGCCCGGAGGGCCCGGTGGCCCGCGCCGGTGTGGCCCGAAGCCTCAGACCTCAGCCCCTAGCCTCCGGCCAGCCGGTTCACGGCGGCCAGGACGGGACCCACTCCGTCCTCGTCCCGGAGCCGCCCGGCCAGCGCCTTCGCACGGCATGCGTACACCGGGTCGGTGACGGCACGCGCGACGGCGCCCCCGAGCGCGTCGGCGGTCAGCCTCCGCAGCGGAACCACCCCTGGGGCCACCCCGAGCGAGACGAGCCGGGCGGCCCAGAACGCCTCGTCGAACTGGATCGGCACGGGCACGGCCGGCACACCGGCCCGCAACGCGGCCGCGGTGGTGCCCGCGCCCGCGTGGTGGATCACCGCGGCCAGCCGCGGAAACAGCGCCGAGTGCGGGACCTCGTCCACGGTGAACATGTCGTCACCGGTGGCGCTCAGCCCGGCCCAGCCCCGCTGGACGACGCCCCGGACTCCGGCCGCACGCAGGGCCCGTACGACCTCCGTGCTCAGCCGCCCGGGATCGGGCACGGTCGCGCTGCCCAGGCCGAAGAAGACCGGGGGAGGCCCGGCGTCCAGGAAGTCCGCCAGCCCACGCGGGAGTTGGGGCTCAAGGTCGTACGGCCACCAGTACCCGGCGATACCCAGCCCCGGTCGCCAGTCGCGGGGCCGGGGCACGACCAGCGGGCTGAAGCCGTGCTGGACCGGCCAGTCGAGCCGCTCGCGGGCCCGCCGGGCGGCCCGCGAACCGAGGGGTGGCAGACCCAGTCGAGCTCGCAGCGCCCGAGTCGTGTCGGCGAAGATGCTCTCCACGGCGACGTTGACGACACGCCCCGCGAGCCGGTTACCGGCCGGCCCCAGGGAGCGGGTGCCGATCACCGGCGGGGCGAACTCCCCTGTGGGGGCCAGAGGTTGGAGATAGACGCCCATGCTCGGCAGCCCGTGCCCCTGGGCGACGGCATGACCGAGCGGCCCGAGCGAACTGGACAGCAGCAGCACATCGGCGGCCCCCGCCGCCGCCACCAGATCGTCCGTCATGCGCCCCACCAGCGACCTGGCCATCTCGACCACCCGGGCCAGCTTCCCGACACCGGTGCCACTGCGATGCAGGGCGAGCCCGCGTACGGACTCCAGTTCCGCCCGCGGATCGACGGGCAGCGGGTGAAATCCCACCCCCGCGGCCGCCACCAACGGCTCGAAACACGCGTGGGTCACCACGGTGACCTCGTGTCCACCGCGCGCCAGACCGTGCCCAAGTCCCGTATAGGGCGCGGCGTCGCCCCGTGACCCCGCCGTCATGATCGCTACTCGCACGACGGCCAGTATGGCGCCGACAGGGGGACGAGTCCCGCTGCCGGCGCCGTGTTTCTCGCCGAGCTGTCGAGCTGTCGGATCAGCCGACGTTACGAATGAGCCACTCGTCGGGGTTGTACGTGTCCTTAGCCGGGTCCGGATCCGTGGCCGGGACCTCTTGGACGGTGTCCTCCGGCGCTATCCGCTCAGGCAGCTTGCCGAACCGAGCCTGACGCGCCGCCTCCGCGGCATCCTGAACCTCTTCGGGGTTCGCCATGACGTCCCGCCCTTCTCGGTCGACTTCTTCCGCCCAACTCTACGTCGCGGGACTGGAGGCCGAGCTTCGTCAGTCGTCGAGAACAGCGAGCTCCAGCGCGCGCAGTCGGTTCGGGTCGGCGATCACGTCGATCTCGGTGATCCGGTCGTCCGTGATCGTGAAGGCGAGGACCAGGAACAGCCGTCCATGGGGAGCCATCGCGAGTCCGACCGACCCGTCCACCAGTACAGGACCGGTGAACCGGGCCCGTCCGGTGGCGGCCATGGCGCCCTCGGCCACGGTTCGCGCACCGCTGACCACAACGGGCTCGGGCGTGGGGACGACCGTCCTGTCGGCGTGGAGCACCACGTCCGGGTGGAGCAGGGCGACCAGCGCGTCGAAGTTCCCGCCGCGGGTGGCGGCCAGGAAGGCGTCGACGACCCGGCGTTGACGGTTCAGGTCGGCGGCAGGCAGCGGAGAGGCCCCTTTGACCCGGCGTCGGGCCCGGCTCGCGAGCTGTCGGACCGCGGCCGGCGACCGCTCCAGCATCGGGCCGATCTCGTCGAAGGGCACGGCGAACATGTCGTGCAGCACGAAGGCGAGCCGCTCGGCCGGCGCCAGCGTGTCGAGCACCACCAGCAGCGCCACCCCGACTGAGTCGGCCAGCAGCGCCTCCTGCTCGGGATCACGCCCGTCGACCGGGCCGAGAGCCAGGTCAGGACCGTGCGCGTCGAGGGGCTCCTCGCGCCGGTGTTCGCGGGATCGCAGCATGTTGAGGCAGACGCGGGCGACCACCGTCGTCAGCCATCCACCGAGGTTCTCCACGCTGTCGGTGTCGGCGCGACCGACGCGCAACCAGGCGTCCTGAAGGGCGTCGTCCGCCTCACTGGCCGAGCCGAGCATCCGGTAGGCCACCGCGTGCAGCCGGGGCCGGTGCTCGCTGAAGCCCTCTGTCAGCCAGTCGAGCTCGTCCACGTGTCACATTCCTTCGTCGCCCGGGGTCATGGCAGCAGATCCGCGAAAACCCAGCTGAAGGTACCGGGCGGCCGACTCCCGGACCGAGCGAATTCGGAGGAACCATGACCTCTCCCATCCTGGTCACCGGTGGCACGGGCACCCTGGGCAGCCACGTGGTCCCCCTCCTGCGGGCGGCCGGCCGCGACGTACGCGTCCTCAGCCGGCACAGCCGCGAGTCCGGGGACAACGGCATCGAGTACGTGACCGCCGACCTCCTGAAGAGCGAGGGGATCGACGCCGCCCTGGAAGAAGTGGAGACCGTCCTGCACCTTGCGGGCGGCCCCAAGGGCGACGACGAGGCGACCCGCAACCTGGTGGCTGCCGCGTCACGGGCCGGAGTACGGCACCTGGTCTACATCTCGGTCACTGGCGCGGACACGATCCCGCTCGGCTACTTCCGGTCCAAGCTGGGCGCGGAGCGTGCCGTGGCCGGCTCCGGTCTGCCGTGGACGACACTGCGCGTGGCCCAGTTCCACGACCTGGCCCTGAAAATGGTGCGGGGGATGGCGAAGCTGCCCGTGGTACCGGTTCCGGGCGGACTCCGGTTCCAGCCGGTCGACTCCCGCGACGTGGCGGCCCGACTCGTGGAACTCGCCCTCGACAAGCCGGCCGGCCGGGTCCCCGACCTGACCGGACCGACGGTGTACGGCATGGCCGACCTGCTCCACGGATACCTGAAGGCCCGCGGCAAGCGCCGCCCCCTGCTGCCGGTCCGCATGCCGGGAAAGGCCGGCCGGGTGTACCGGGCAGGCGACAACCTCTCCCTCGCGGACACCACCGTGGGCAACCGGACCTGGGAGGACTTCCTGGCGGAGCGGGTCGGCTAGGACCTGTCCGCCGGATCGTTGCCGGCCGTCGCCAGTAGCTCTGCGACCAGGGGGTTCTGGTCGTTCTTGCGCCAGGCGACGGCGACTCGCGTGCGGGCGGCGCTGGGCTTGATCCCGCGGAAGGCGACGCCTTTGAGGCGGATGCGTCGGATGCTCGCCGGGGCGACGGAGATGCCCAGGCCGGCTCCCACGAGGGCGCACACGGTCTGCCACTCCACCGCGTGCTGGGCCACCTGGGGTGTGAATCCCGCTGCGATGCAGAGGGTGACGATCTGGTCGTGCAGTTGCGGGCCGACCGGGCGGGGCAGGAGCACGAAGGGTGACTCCGCCAACTGCGCGAGGTTCACGGTCCGTTGGGCGGCCAGCGGGTGGGTGGACGGCAGTACGGCCACGAACGGCTCGCTGAGCACCGTCCGGAAGCCGAGCTCTGTTTCGTCGGCTGGAGGTTCGCGCAGCAGACCGATGTCGATGATCTTGTCGTGCAGGGCAGCGATCTGCGGCGCGGTGGTCATCTCGTGGATGTCCAGAAGCACGTCGGGGAACTGCTGCCGGAAGGTGCGCAGCAGGCCGGGCAGGACGGTCAGTGCGAGGGAGGCTGCGAAGCCGATCCGCAGGCGGCCGGCCCGACCACTGCCGACGGCGCGGGCCGCGGCCAGGCCGTCCGCGAGGTCGGCGAGGGCCCGCCGTGCGGCGGGCAGCAGCTCTCGGCCTGCCGGGGTGAGGGTGACGCGTCCTGGATCGCGGCTGAACAGCGCGTGGCCGACCTTGTCTTCCAGCCGGCGGATCTGTTGGCTCAGCGGTGGCTGGGCAATGCCCAGGCGGGCGGCCGCGTGGCCGAAGTGGAGTTCCTCCGCGAGTACGACGAAAGCGTGCAGCTGTGGCAGGGGGAGTTCGGGGCGCTCCATACGCTTAGAGATATCAGACCATGCCCGCAGCTGTATTAGACGTATCAATGCTGGTCACTTAGCGTTCGGCGCATGACAGAGCGACGTGCGATCCTCAGCGGCTCGACCTTTGAGGAGCGGATCGGATACGCCCGTGCCGTGGTCGACGGCGACTGGGTGCATGTGTCCGGAACGACCGGGTTCGACTACGCCACGATGACGATCTCCGACGACGTGGTGGAGCAGGCCGAGCAGTGCCTGCGCAACATCGAAGCCGCGCTGGCCGAGGCGGAGTGCACCTTCGCCGACGTGGTGCGGGTCCGTTATCTGCTGCCCGACCGCGAGGACTTCGAGCTCTGCTGGCCGGTTCTGCGCCGCTGCTTCGGCGAAGTCCGGCCGGCCGCCACGATGCTCGTGTGCGGCCTCGCCGACCCCCGCATGAAGATCGAGATCGAGGTGTACGCGCGGAGGGCCTCCGAAGCGCCGATCGCGCCTGTCACGCCTGTCGAGGCCCATGAACCCCCTTACTACGTGGCTGTCTTCACCGCAGTGCGAACCCAGGACCAGAACGACTACAGCGAGACCAACGCGCGCTTGGAAGACCTGGTGAAGGACATCCCCGGCTACCTGGGGATGGACCACGCGCAGACCCCTGGCGGGCTGGGCATCACCGTCAGCTACTTCCGCGATGCCGACGCCCTCACGGAGTGGCGGACCGACGCCGAGCACCGCGCGGCGCAAAAACTCGGGCAGGCCGAGTGGTACCAGAGCTACTCGCTGCACGTGGCGAAAGTGGAGCGGAGCCACGGGTTCACGCGAGCGGAGGACGCGCAGAGCCCGACAGCAGACTGACCAACCGCAGTACGCCAGTTGCCGCCTCAGCCGCCTCAGCGCCTCAGCCGCCTCGACCGAGCGAAGCGACCAGCATGGCCGCCGAGGTGCAGAGCGTGATCCCGAGCAGGCATACCGCATACACGCGCCGGCGCAGCTTGCGGTACGCCTCCTCGTACTCGGCCCGCAGTTCTCTGCCACGCCGGGCGGTGCGCTGCCAGGAAAGCCGGGAGAGCGCGAGGTACTCCTCCGCATAGCGCTCCTCGACCTCTGCGCGCTGGGTGTCGGTCAGCCACCGGAACTGCCCGGTGAAACGGTCGGCTTCGACCCGCCCCTCGCTGCGGGTGGCTTCGATCAGCAGATGGCCTTCCAGCGCGTTGATCAGGGCGCCGGCGTCGATCGGCCGGTTGTCCATCGCGGTCATCGAAGAGCCTTCTCCGTCGTGGGCAACTCCACTCCCATGGCGCCGATTTCGGGGTGGTGCAGGTCGAAGGCGGGGGATTCGGAACGGATCCGCGGCAGCGTGAGGAAGTTGTGCCGCGGCGGCGGGCAGGACGTCGCCCATTCCAGTGAACGGCCGTAACCCCACGGGTCGTCGACCTCGATCTTCTTGCCGTACTTGGCGGTCTTCCAGATGTTGTAGAAGAACGGCAGCAGGGACAGGCCGAGGACGAAGGAGGAAATACTGGAGACCGTATTGAGGACCGTCAGGCCTTCCACGGCCAGGTAGTCGGGAATCCGGCGCTGCATTCCGTTCGTGCCCAGCCAGTGCTGGACGAGGAAGGTGCCGTGGAAGCCGATGAACAGCGTCCAG
>NZ_JBFAHW010000185.1:0-13704 GCF_040654355.1 Streptomyces sp. NPDC050704
TTCCCTTCGGTCTTGCGTTTCCGACTCTATCAGACCGTTTCCGTATCCGATTTCCTCGGTGCTTTCCAGGTTCCCGCTTTCGCGTTTCCCTTTCCAGCGGTGCTGACTCTAGCAGATCCTTTCGGGCCTGACTCCCAGTCAACTGGGGTTGTCTTTCCGGCTGTTGGGCCGTTCCGACGTCTCAAACGTTAGCGGATCCTCTTGGCAGTTCCTAATCGGACCTGCCGCACCCAAATCGAATGGAATTCGGGCACGCCGAATTCGACCCCGTTGGGAGATCACGCTAGTGGTTTGGTGTGCCGCTTGTGCGGCGGAGGTGCTACCGCAGAACCGTTACGGCTCCGTGGCAACTCGAAGAACCTTACGGATCTGCGAGGGGAGTGTCAAGTCTCCCCCGGGCGTCCATCCGGCAAACCAGCGGGGCAGCGTCAGTCCGGCCCCAACTCAGGCCTCAGTCAAGGTCGGTGAGTCGGCCGCCGGCGTCCGGCTGGGCGTGCTCCACCCGGCGGAGGAGGCGGGTCAGTGCCTCCCCCAGAACGCCGCGTTCCTCCGTGGAGAGGTCCTGGAGCAGGTCCTCCTCGAAGACGGTGGCCAGGCGCATGGCCTCCAGCCACTTCTCGCGGCCCAGGGTGGTGAGCTCGACGATCACGCGTACGCGGTTGGACTCGTCGCGAGCCCGGGTGACCAGGCCCTCGGTCACCATGCGGTCGATCCGGTGGGTCATCGCGGCCGGGGTGAGGCCCAGGCGCTTGGCGAGGTCGCTCGGGCCCATGCGGTAGGGGCCGCCGGAGAGGACGAGGGCCTTGAGGACCTCCCACTCGGCGTTACTGATGCCGAGGGTGGCGGTCTGGCGGCCGTAGGCGACGCTCATCCGGCGGTTCAGGCGGCCGAGGGCCGAGACGATCTTCTCGACCTGGGGGTCGAGGTCCTGGAACTCGCGCTGGTACGCGGCGATCTGCTCTTCAAGTGTCGGCTCGCTGACGGGGGTGTCGCCCATGGCCGCAGTATGGCACGCCCTCGCTTGGCGTTGAAGTCCTTCGAGATGTACTGTTTAGCTTCTAAGTTTAGCTTCGAAGCCTTCACCTCTAACTCCTGAGGCACGCGTAAGGCTTCCCCTATCAAGGCAGGTGAAAGTGACCAGGGCGATGGGCGCGGAGATGCGCCGGATCCATGTGGGCAACGCACTCAGCGCGTTCGGGCTCGGCTTTACCGTCCCGTACCTGTACGTCTATGTGGCGCAGGTGCGGGATCTCGGTGCGGTGACGGCGAGTCTCGTACTCACCGTCTTCGCCGTGGCCGCGCTCGTAGTGCTGCCGTTCGCCGGGCGGGCCATCGTCCGGCGGGGCCCGCTGCCGGTGCTGCTCACCGCCCTGGTCACCGCCGCCGTCGGTGCGCTGAGCCTGGGGCTCGCGAGCGGTTCGACGACCGTGCTCCTGGCCGCGGCCGCGCTCGGTGCCGGGCAGGCCGTGATGCAGCCGGCGCTCGCGACGATGATCGTGGACTTTTCGTCGGCCGAGACGCGGTCGCGGGCCTTTGCCACTCAGTTCTTTCTGCAGAACCTGGGGCTCGGTGTCGGTGGGCTGATCGGCGGGCATCTCGTCGACGCCTCGCGGGCGAGCTCGTTCACGCTGCTGTTCGCGATCGAGGCGGCGATGTTCCTGCTGCTCGTCGGGGTCATGGCGACCGTGCGGGTGCCGCGCGCGCCGAAGATCGAGGGGGCTGCCCCGCGGGCCGGGGGCGGCAGCTGGAAGCAGTTGCTCGGCAACCGGGCCATGGTGCAGCTGTGTGTGCTGGGCTTTGTGCTGTTCTTCGCCTGCTACGGGCAGTTCGAGTCGGGGCTGAGCGCGTACGGCGTCGAGGCGGCGGGGATTTCCACGTCCGCGCTCGGTACGGCGCTCGCCGCGAACACGGCGGTGATCGTGATCGCGCAGTTCGCCGTGCTGCGGTTCGTCGAGCGGCGCAGGCGGTCGCGGGTAATCGCCGCGGTGGGGCTGATCTGGGCCGTCGCGTGGGTCACCGCGGGGTACGCGGGGCTCGGGCACGGCAGTCAGGCCATGGCGACGGCCGCGTTCGTCTCGACGTACGCGCTGTTCGGGCTGGGTGAGGCAATGCTGGCGCCGACCGTGGCGCCGTTGGTCGCCGATCTGGCGCCGAGCGGGATGGCGGGGCAGTACAACTCGGCCTTCGCCCTGGTGAAGCAGTTGGCGCTGGCGGTCGGTCCGGCGGTGGGCGGGCCAATGGGGGCCTCGCTGCATGCTCCGTACATCGTGACGTTCCTGCTGTTCTCGCTGGGCATCACGTTCCTGGCGGTGCGGCTCGGGCGGCAGCTGACTCCCGTACAGAATCAGCCGTCGCTTGCGAAGAGCCGGGTCGTGGTGCGGGGTGGGGCTCCGGCGGAGCCGGTTCCCGCCGAGGCCTGAGGGTCGTACGGGAGAGAAGTCACGGGAGAGATGTACGACGGCCGTCACCACGGGATACGTGGTGGCGGCCGTCTTGTTTGTCGGTGGGCGGGGTTCAGCGGACCGCTGTCACCAGGGTGGAGGTGAACGGGATGGTTGCCGTGCCGTCGGGGTTGGTGTGGTCGGCGAGGGTCGTGGCGATCGTGGCTGCCGCTTGGGCGAGGCGTTCCGGGCCGCCGGTGTCCTCGATGGCCTGGCCCCAGGGGACGGAGGAGAGGTGGCCGGGGGCGAAGTCGGCGAGTGGGGGGAGGGTGATGCCGAAGGTGACGTCGTGGCTGACGATCTCGTGGAAGCCCGCGTCGGTGAGGGCGGCCGTGAGGCGTTCGGCGGGGCAGGAGAAGGCCATGGCGAAGGGCTCCAGGGCCGGTGGGCCGCCGTACTCGGTGAGGGCCCGGTGATGGGCGGTGAAGTACGGGGAGCGGTCCCAGGCGGCCCAGGCGGTGGCGGCGAACCGGCCGCCGGCGCGCAGGACCCTGGACGCCTCGACGAGGGCCGCGCCCAGGTCGGGGAAGAACTGGACGCCCTGCTGGCAGACGACCGCGTCGAACGTGTCGTCCGCGTAGGGGAGACGGTCTGCGGGGGCTACGGTGAACTCGATGTCCGGGTACATGCGGGGTGCGTGGGCGGCGGCCACCTTGAGCATGGCCTCGCTGAAGTCGGTGGCCGTGACGTGGCCGGTGGGGCCGACCCGGGCGGCCGCCGCGCGGGCCACGAAGCCGGTACCGGCCGCCAGATCGAGGACCTGGTGCCCGGGGCACAGGTCCACGGCGTCCAGCACCGCCTCGACGAACGGCGCCATGATGGGCGCGCTGTACTCCTCGTAGCGCTCGGGAGCGCTGCCTTTGAGCTGAAAGCCCGTTTCGTCTGCCTTGGGTGAGCTAGCCATGAGTGAGCTACTAGCACCGCGGGCGGAAGACGACCAGATGGCGCGCGGCCCGGTCGTCAGGTGCTGCGCGGAAGTGCGAACTCGCACCACACCGCCTTGCCGCCGCCCGGGGTGCGGCGCGATCCCCAGTTCGAGGCGATGGTGGCGACGATCGCGATGCCGCGGCCGGACTCGTCGGCGGGTTCGGCGCGGCGGCGGCGCGGGAGGTGGTCGTCGCCGTCGGTGACCTCGACGATCAGGCGGCGGTCGGTGCGGCGGAGCCTGAGACGCATGGGCGGGGTGCCGTGCTGGAGGGAGTTGGCGACGAGTTCGCTGGCGGCCAGGACGCCGAGGTCGTGCAGGTCGGGCGGGAAGCGCCAGCTGGTGAGGACGCCGGAGGCGAAGGCACGCGCGCGTGGGGCCGCTTCTACGCCGCCGAGCAGCTCCAGGGCGGCGTTGCGGAAGAGTTCGCTGTCGGGGCCCTTGCGGGCGGGGTGCTGGAGGACGAGGACGGCCACGTCGTCGTCGTGTTCGGCCGTCACGCCCATCGAGCGGACCAGGCGGTCGCAGACGACCTGGGGCGTGCCCGTGGCGCCCGCGAGGGCGCGCTCCAGGGACTCGATGCCCTCGTCCAGGTCGGCGTCCCGGCGTTCGACCAGGCCGTCGGTGTAGAGCACGGCCGTGGAGCCGGGGCCGAGGGGCACCGAGCCGGAGGAGTGCATCCAGCCGCCGGTGCCGAGCGGGGGCCCGGTGGGCTCGTCGGCGCGCAGGACCGTGCCGCTCTCGTCCCGTACGAGGATCGGGAGGTGGCCGGCGGAGGCGTAGACCAGGCGGCCCTCGTTCGGGTCGTGGACCGCGTACACGCAGGTGGCGATCTGGTTGGCGTCGATCTCCATGGCGAGGCCGTCCAGGAGTTGGAGGACCTCGTGCGGGGGCAGGTCGAGGCGGGCGTAGGCCCGGACGGCGGTGCGGAGTTGGCCCATGACGGCCGCCGCGCGGACGCCGCGGCCCATGACGTCGCCGATGACGAGGGCGGTGCGGCCGCCGCCGAGGGTGATCACGTCGTACCAGTCGCCGCCGACCGCGGCCTCGGTGCCTCCGGGGTGGTAGGTGGCGGCGACGCGCAGGTCGTCGGGTTCCTCCAGCTCCTGGGGCAGCAGGGAGCGCTGGAGGGTGACCGCGGTCTCGCGCTGCTGGCGCTCGCTGGCGCGCAGCCGCTCGGCGGCCTCGGCGTGGTCGGTGACGTCGGCGGCGAAGATCAGTACGCCACCCCCTTCGGGGATGGCCGAGCCATCGACGGGGTCGGGGATGGGTGTGCACGTGAAGGTGTAGGAGCGGCCGCCGGGGACCTTGCGGGACTTGACGGTACGCGGCTTGGAGCTGCGCAGGACCTGGTCGAGGAGCGGCAGGAGGCCGACCTCGTCCAGTTCGGGCAGCGCGTCGCGCGCGGGCTCGCCGACGGGGCGGGCTCCGAAGGCCGTCACGTAGGCGTCGTTCACGTACGCCAGGCGGTGCTCCGGGCCGTGGACGAGGGCGACGAGGGCCGGGATGCGGTCGAGGACCTCGCGGACCGGCAGCTCGTCGACCGCGGGCGCGGGAGCGGACCCGTCGGTCAGCCGCTCGGCGCGTGCCGCGGGCACGGAGCTCTCCGGGGGCAGCGCCGTCGGGGAACCGTCGGTCCGCGCTGCGGCGCGGCGCTGCGTTCCGGGGAGCCGGGCGCTCCAGCGCGTGAAGTTCACTGTGGGACAGGCCTCGTGTTTTTGAAGGGCGAGCGGTCGGCCGCCCATGGTCGTGGACCAGTGTGTCCGACGGGACCGACATCCGTCAGACGCCGGTCCCGCCGGTGGAGTTCCTGGGTCCGGTCAGGACGACCCCTTCGGGTCCTGGGGAGGCTTTCCACCGGCCGCGAGTTCGAACTCCGCACGGGGATGTTCGAGCGAGCCGAGGGAGACGATCTCCCTCTTGAAGAGCCCGGAAAGGGTCCATTCGGCGAGCACACGGGCCTTGCGGTTGAAGGTCGGCACCCTGCTCAGGTGGTACGTGCGGTGCATGAACCAGGCAGGGTAGCCCTTTACCTTGCGTCCGTAGAGGAACGCGACGCCTTTGTGCAGTCCCAGGGAGGCGACCGAGCCGACGTATTTGTGGGAGTACGTGTCCAGGGGCTCGCCGCGCAGGGAGTGGGCGATGTTGTCGGCGAGGACCTTGGCCTGGCGCACGGCATGCTGGGCGTTGGGGGCCGTCTCCGTGCCGGGCTTCTGGGCGGTCACGTCGGGTACTGCCGCCGCGTCTCCCGCGGCCCACGCGTGCGTGACGCCGTCCACGGTCAGCTCGGCGGTGCACTTCAGGCGACCGCGTTCGTTCAGGGGCAGGTCGGTGGCCGCGAGGATGGGGTGCGGTTTCACTCCGGCGGTCCACACGACCGTCCGGGTCGGGAAGCGTGCGCCGTCACTGAGGACGGCGACCCGGTCGGCGCAGGAGTCGAGGCGGGTCTCCAGGCGTACGTCGATGTTGCGGCGGCGCAGCTGGGTGACGGTGTACTTGCCCATCTCCTCGCCGACCTCGGGGAGGATCCGGTTCGAGGCCTCGACGAGGATCCACTTCATGTCCTCGGCCTTGACGTTGTGGTAGTAGCGCGCGGCGTAGCGGGCCATGTCCTCCAGCTCGCCGAGCGCCTCCACTCCGGCGTAACCGCCGCCTACGAAGACGAAGGTCAGTGCGGCGTCGCGGATCGCGGGGTCGCGGGTGGAGGAGGCGATGTCCATCTGCTCGATGACGTGGTTGCGCAGGCCGATGGCCTCCTCGACGGTCTTGAAGCCGATGCCGAACTCGGCGAGCCCGGGGATCGGCAGGGTGCGCGAGACGGAGCCGGGGGCGAGGACGAGTTCGTCGTACGAGAGCTGTTCCGGTTCGGTGCCCTCCTCCTCGGTGGCGAGGGTGGCGAGGGTGGCCACGCGCTTGGCGTGGTCGATCGACCTGGCCTCGCCGATGACGACCCGGCACTGGTCGAGGACGCGTCGCAGGGGTACGACGACATGGCGGGGTGAGATGGAGCCGGCGGCCGCCTCCGGCAGGAACGGCTGATAGGTCATATATGGGTCTGGCGTGACCACGACGATTTCGACGTCGCCCCGCTTGAGCTCGGGTTTCAGCTTCCGCTGGAGTCCCAGGGCGGTGTACATCCCGACGTAGCCGCCGCCGACAACGAGAATGCGCGCACGTTCCTTCACTCACCTATGACGCAACGGCGACCGGAGTTTGTCCACAGGCCCGACAATTTGTGTGACCGGTCGCCCGAGACGTACAGAGGCGGCCGTTTTGCCGGAGTGCGGGGAAGGTTCGCAGGTCAGCGGGTGTGAGCGGGGTGGCAGTAGGGGGCGCAACCGGGACGTAACCGCCCCGTACTCCGATCGGGGGGCGCTCTGTGCGGAACCTGCCCCTTCTGAATTGACCCTCACTCAACTATGTTCGTGTGTCATCGGGGTGTAGGGGGAAGCGCTCGACGGGCCCGTACGACAGGGTCGTACGGCGCAGGCTGTTCCGCTCGCTCCGGCTGTCAATGACGGGGAGAGTCTCCGGGGGGAGACGTCATTACCGGGGGAACGCGTATGCACATTCAGGAGTCTCATTGGTCTTCCGCGTCTGCCATCACATCGGGCGGCGTGGTCGGCGCGGCGGCGGGGAACGGACGTGGCGCGGGAGACGCGTCGCGCTCGACGCCGTTGCGCGTGGACGCACAGCGCAATCTGGAACATGTCCTGCGCGCGGCACGTGAGGTCTTCGGCGAGCTGGGGTACGGCGCGCCGATGGAGGACGTGGCGCGGCGCGCGCGGGTGGGTGTCGGCACGGTGTACCGGCGCTTCCCGAGCAAGGACGTGCTGGTACGGCGGATCGCCGAGGAGGAGACCTCCCGGCTGACCGATCAGGCGCGCTCGGCGCTCGGCCAGGAGGACGAGCCGTGGTCGGCGCTCTCGCGCTTCCTGCGGACGTCGGTGGCCTCGGGCGCGGGGCGGCTGCTGCCGCCGCAGGTGCTGCGGGTCGGCGTCGGTGACGAGGGCGCCGAGGGCACGGTCCTCGACGAGGCGCGCGTACCGCAGCAGCGGTCCCAGCCGGCCGCTCCGGAGCTGCGGCTCGTGGAGCAGCGGCCGGTGTCCGTCCAGGAGACGGTGGCGGCCGACGACGACACCGGGGCGGCCCAGCTGCTCGAGGTCGTGGGCCGGCTCGTCGAGCGGGCGCGCGCGGCGGGCGAGTTGCGTACGGACGTGACGGTGGCGGACGTGCTGCTGGTGATAGCCACGGCGGCGCCCTCGCTGCCGGATGCCGCTCAGCAGGCGGCGGCGTCGGCGCGGTTGCTAGACATCCTGCTGGAGGGGCTTCGGTCCCGTCCGGTGTGAGACGCCCGGCGCGGGTGCTCCGGCACCCGCGCACGGGTGTTTCCGGGAGCTTGGCGGGTGTGTCCGCCGCCGCGGGGCGCCGGAAGGCCGTTGAGCCTTCCCCGTAGGGGTGAACGTTAGCGCTCCGGTGCGGCAAATCCCCACGGACGAGTGGTTGTCCGTTCCTCCGGGTAACGGCGGCGGGTCCCTGTGTCACTCTTTCCCGGTGTTCGGGTCCGAGGGTGCAGGCGGGGGCTTTCCGCGATGAGTGTTGACGGGCGGGACGAGTCACTCGGTGACGGTGGTTCGGAGGCCGGCGGGCTGCCGTCGCGGCAGGTGCCGAGCCAGGGAGGGGCCTCGAAGGGCGCCCCTGAGGGCACCCCGGAAGGCAGCGTTCCACCGCAGCGCGAGCGGCGCGCCGACAGCGTGCTGCCACCTCCGATCGAGTTGCCCCCGGCGGACGCCGAGCTGATCGAGCGGATGCGCTCGGGCGACGACACGGCGTACGAGGAGTTGTTCCGGCGCCACGCGGACGCCGTGCGCCGGTACGCGCGCACCTGCTGCCGGGACGCCCACACCGCGGACGACCTCACGGCCGAGGTCTTCGCCCGCATGCTCCAGGCCGTACGGGGCGGCAGTGGCCCCGAGTACGCCGTACGCGCCTATCTGCTGACCAGCGTCCGGCGCGTCGCGGCCCACTGGACGAAGTCGGCGCGGCGGGAGCACCTGGTCGACGACTTCGCCGTGTTCGCGGCGCAGGCCGCGCGGAGCCCCGAGGTCTCCGACGACGACACTCTTGACCTGGGCGCGGACGTGCGGGCGATGCACGAGGCCGAGCAGTCGATGGCCATGCAGGCGTTCCGGTCGCTGCCGGAGCGCTGGCAGGCCGTGCTGTGGCACACCGAGGTCGAGGACGAGTCGCCGAGCGATGTCGCCACGCTCTTCGGGCTGGACGCGAACGGCACGCGCGTGCTCGCCAGTCGAGCCCGCGAGGGCCTCAAGCAGGCGTATCTCCAGGCCCATGTGAGCGTCACGCTCACCACCGACGAGGAGTGCGCGCGCTACGCCGACCGGCTCGGCGCCTACGCGCGCGGCGGACTGCGCACCCGGGCCGAGCGCGGGCTGCGCAAGCACCTGGAGGAGTGCGCCAAGTGCCGGCTCGCCGCCGGTCAGATCAAGGAAGTCGCCGGCGGGATTCCGGCGGTCGTGCCGATCGCGGTCATCGGTTGGTTCGGGGCCGCCGGGTACGCGAAGGCGGTCGCGCTCATCGCCGGCGGCACCGGTGTGGGCGCGGCCGGGGCCACCGGAGCCGCCTCGGCCGCGGGCGGCAGCTCGGGGGGCGCGGGTGCCGGTGGCGGGGCCGCCGCCGAAGGGCTCGGGGCGCCCGCGAAGGCCGGTATCGCGACGGGTGTCGTCGCGGCGGCCGCGGCCGCCGTGGTGGCGTACGCGCTGATGAACAACGACCAGGCCAAGAAGCCCGAAGCCGAGCCGCCGCCGCCCGCGTCCGTCGTCGAACCGCGGGTTCCCTCGCCCTCCCCGAAGCCGCCGAAGCGGGAGCCGGCGCCGCAGCCGGCGGTACTGGCACCCGCGCCGTCGCCGACTCCGACGCCGAGTCCCACGCCCACCCCCACGCCGAAGCCCACCCCGACCCCTGAGCCGAGTCCCACACCGAAGCCCACGCCCACGCCCACACCCACACCGCCCCCGAAGCCCCCGCCTCCTCCCCCGCCGCCCCCGGCGGACTACCAGTGGAACGAGCTGGAGTACGGCATCACCGGCGACGGCACCCAGCCCGAGATGCGGCTCGGTGAGAGCAGCTGGGTCTGGCAGCGGTACGGCATGTCGATCGGCGGCAAGCGGTACGCGAACGGCGTCACCGTGCACGGCACGTCCTCGGTCACCATCGATCTCAACCGCACGTGTTCCTCGTACGACGCGGTGGTCGGGGTCGACGACATGACGATGGGGCTCGGTCAGGTGCGGTTCTCCGTGTTCGCGGACGGGGCCCGGATGTGGCGGTCGGAGTTGATTCAGGGCGGTCACCCGGCGGTTCCCGTACATGTGGATCTGACCGGCAGGAAAACGATCCGCCTGGTCGTCGAACCGCACTCCCCCTTCGACTCGGTGGCGTTGGCCGACTGGGCCGAGTCGCGGTTCCGGTGCCGGTGACGCGCACGTCGTGATCGGCGGTGTCAGTGATGGGCGGCGGCCTCGGTGAGTTCGCGTAGGACGTCGTCCGAGGTGAACTTCGTGCCGGTGGACCGCTCGGCGTCGTAGCGCCGACGGCCCAGGCCGGCCAGGGCCGTGGCCTCCAGGTGCTCCAGTCGCCGGCAGTCCGGCGAAGGGCGGGGATCCACGGGGGCGGGCGCGCGGTCGCCGAGCCAGCGGGAGGCGGCGGCGAGGAGGCGGACCACGCGCGCGTGGTCGCCGGTTTCGGCCAGGACCCCCGCCGCACGGTCGGCCAGTTCCGCGAGGACCGTCTCCGCGCACCGGTCCGCCACGGCCTCGCGCAACGCGTCGGCCAGCTTGCGCAGTCCCGGGCCTGGACCCGACTCGGCGGCCGTGACGACCGCGTCGATACCGTTCAGCGCGGCGATGAACTGCCGTGGTGGCGTGCCGCGGTCCGTCTCCACTCGGGCCGCCTCGCACAGCTCGCGTGCCCGGACGAAGTCCCGTTCGTCGAGGGCCATCTGGGAGCGCATGAGGAGGATGAACGCCCGGGAGTCCGTCACCGCATAGCGATCGGCCGCCGCGCTCGCCTCGTCCAGGGCGGCGAGGGCGGTGGCTCGGTCACCCCTGCGGTAGGCGACCTCGCCGAGGCGGGCGATGAGGAACGGCGTCTCCACGTGTGCCCCCACCTCGTAGGCGAGCCGCAGTGCCTCCTCGTACTCCCCCTTCGCCTCGTCGAAGCGGCTGCGGGCCATGGCCGCCTCGCCGCGGGCGCTGGCCACCTGGGCGCGCATCCAGCGGTCGCCCGCGCGCCGGGCGATGATCCGCAGTTCCGCGAGGTCCTTGTCGACTCCCTCCAGACCGCCGGGGGTGTCGACGGCCGTGTGCGTACGGAACAGCAGGGCCGTGCCGACCTCCCAGTCGCCGCCGTACGCCCGGCAGTTGGCCAGGGTGGCGTCCAGGTCGGGCCGGATGTCGTCCGTGCTGCCGAGCATGAACGCGGTCAGCGGCCAGACGATGCCCGGGAAGGTCGCCGCGTCCGGGCCGCCCGCCGACAGCTCTTCCCGTAGCCGGGCGACGTACTCCGTCGTCCGGTCGTCGCTCAGCGGGTCCAGGCCGAGCTCCACCATCAGGAAGAGGTGCAGCAGGCGCAGTCTCATACGCGTCCGGTGCGACGGGTGGGCCTTCTCGGCTTCGGGGTCGGCGAGGTAGGCCGCTACGGGGTCGACGGTGTCGAGGTGGGGCAGCCCCTGTGCGGTGCACCCCTCACAGATCGGCACGGTCGACGTCAGCATGTCGGCGGGCTCGGAGCACTCGGCGGAAAGCCTGTCGAGTGCCGCGCCGAGGCGCAGGGTCTGGTCCGCCCAGGAGGCGCCTTCGCGGCGGAAGTTGCGCAGCCACCAGAACCAGCCCATGGCGAGGACGAGGGCACCGGCTTCCGGCTCGTCGGCGGCGAGGAGGCTGCGGTGGAGGGCGGCACGGATGTTGTCCATGTCGGTCTCCAGGCGGTGGATCCACGGGAGTTGGCCGGCGGACCGCAGGAGGGGATCGGCCTCCTCGACGAATGCGCGGGCCCACGCGCGGTGTCTGCGCTCGGCCGCTGCACGCAGCTCGGGAGTCTCGGCGGCGCGCTCCGCGGCGTACTCGTGGATGGTCTCCAGCATGCGGTAGCGCATGCCGCTGACCCCCCGTCGGCAAGGCTCCGCGACGACCAGGGACTTGTCGACGAGCGCCCCGACGATCTCGGTCGCGGGCTCCGTGCACACGGCTTCCGCGGCCTCCAGGCTCCAGCCGCCCGCGAAGACGGAGACCTCGCGCAGGACGGTCCGCTCGCGCTCGTCGAGCAGGTCCCAGGACCAGTCGACGACGGCGCGCAGGGTCTGCTGGCGGGGCAGCACCGTGCGGCTTCCGGAGGTGAGGAGGCGGAAGCGGTCGTCGAGGCGGTCGGCGATCTGGCGCGGGGTGAGCAGCCGCAGGCGGGCGGCGGCCAGCTCGATGGCCAGGGGCAGGCCGTCGAGGCGGCGGCAGATCTCGTCGACGGCACCGGGGTCGTCGGTGAGGTCGGCGTCGGGGCGGGCGGCCGCGGCCCGCTCCGTGAAGAGGCGGTGCGCCGGATCGGGGAGCAGGGGCTCGACCGGGCGCACGGACTCGCCGGGGACGCCCAGGGGTTCACGGCTGGTCGCGAGGATCGTGAGCCCGGGGCAGTGGGTCAGGAGGGTCTCGGCGAGTTCGGCCGCGGCGTCGATGACATGTTCGCAGTTGTCAAGAATCAGGAGCTGGCTGCGCGGGGCGCAGTACTCGATGAGCAGGGCGACCGGGTCGTTCTGCTGCACCACCATCTCGTGGGTCATCAGCACGGTCTCGCGCAGACCGAGGGCGCTGACGACCGCGCCTACCACCGCCTCCGGCCGGTCGAGCGGGGCGAGCTCGGCCAGCCACGCCTGCGGAAGTCCGGCGGCGGCTTCCTCGGCGAGACGGGTCTTTCCGGATCCGCCCGGTCCGGTGAGGGTGACGAGGCGGGCCCTGTGCAATTCGGAACGGATAGCGTCGAGTTCGGGTTCCCGGCCCACGAAGGAATTCAGGCGGGGGCGGATGTTGCCGGTTCGCTCCGCTTCTGGCGGGGTGGGGTCGGCGGTGTACGGGTTCGAGGGTGGGGGTGGGGTCGGGGTGGGCGCGGGGGCCGGTTCGGGTGGCGGGGCGGGTGAGAGGGCCGGCGAGGGGGCTGGTGAGGGGGTCAGCAACTCCGCGTGCAGGGTTCGTAGTTCCGGGCCGGGGTCCGTGCCCAGGCCTTCGGCCAGGGCTCGGCGGGCCGTCTCGTACGCGGTCAGAGCATCCGCGTGCCGGCCCGTGTCGCGCAGGGCCCGGATGAGGAGGGCGTGCAGGGGCTCGTCGTACGGGTGGGTCTCGGTGAGTTCCCTCAGTTCCGGTACGGCGTCGTGGGCGTGGCCGTTGCGCAGGTCGGCCTCCACGCGCGCGCGGGTGGCCTCCTGGTGGAGGGACTCCGGGCGGGTCGCCGCCGTCGTCCGGTCCGGGAGGTCGGCCAGGGCGGGGCCCCGCCACAGGGACAGGGCCTCGCGCAGGGTGCGGGCCGCGGTGGCGGGGGTGTCGGTCAGGGCCGCGCGGCCCTCGCGGACCAGGCGCTCGAAGACGAACAGGTCGACGTCCTCGGGGTCGGCGTTGAGGCGGTAGCCGCCTGTCTCCGAGGTGATCGCGTTCTTGCCGAGGGATCGGCGGAGGCGGCCGATGAGGGCTTGGAGGGCGGCGGGGGCGTTGTGCGGGGGGTTTTCCGACCAGATTTCCGTGATGAGGGTGGTTGGGGTGGTCGTGCGGTTCGGTCTGAGGGCCAGTGCCGTCAGGAGGGCGCGGAGTCGGGGGCCTCCCAGGGGTACGTCGTCGCCCTGGTCGTCCGTTGCCTGGGTGATGCCCAGGATTCTGTACCGCACTGGGCCATTCTCACCGGTGGGGTGGTTGGGGGCAGGGGTTTTCGCCCCCGCCGCCCCTACCCGTCCCATCCTTCTGGGGCTCCGCCCCAGGCCCCGTGGGGTGCTTCGTCGGGTGCGGGTTCGTTGTGGCTGGTCGCGCAGTTCCCCGCGCCCCTGGAGGGCGGGCTGCGCCCTGCCCTCCAGCCCGCTCGCGCACCCCCAGCTCGCCCGCGCACCCAGCAGTCCGCGCACCCCAGCCCGCCCAGGCACCCCCATCCCGCCCGCACCTCTCAGCCCAGCCCAAGCCCCTGCAGCCCGTCCGGCCGCGCTGGAGGAGACGCATCGGGAGGTCGAGCGGCTGAGTGGGGAGTACCGGTTCTTCCACTGGCACTTGGAGTTTCCGGATGTCTTCAACGTGC
>NZ_JBFAHW010000186.1:0-13476 GCF_040654355.1 Streptomyces sp. NPDC050704
CGAACTGGAGAGCCCCTTCTGGGGGCGCGGGGAACTGCGCGACCAACCACACACGGCCGGTGAGCCGCACGAACACCCCCGCCCCTACGGCGAGTAGGCGCCCTCAGCCCCGATAGATGGCTTCGATCTCGTCGGCGTAGTCCTTCGCCACCACATTGCGCTTGAGCTTCAGGGACGGCGTGAGATGCCCCGAGTCCTCCGTGAACTGGGCGGACAGAATCCGGAACTTCCGCACCGACTCCGCCTTCGACACCGCCGCGTTCCCGTCATCGACCGCACCCTGGATCGCGGCGAGAAGGTCAGCGTCGTCCCGCAAAGACGCCGCGCTCGAGCCGGCAGGCTTCCCGTGCTCGTCGGCCCAGCGGCCCAGGAACTCGTCGTCGATGGTGACCAGCGCGCCCACGAACGGCCGCCCGTCACCCACCACCATGCACTCCGCGACGAGCGCGTGCGCGCGGATGCGGTCCTCGATCACGGCCGGGGCGACGTTCTTGCCGCCCGCGGTGACGATGATCTCCTTCTTGCGGCCGGTGATGCGGAGGTAGCCGTCCTCGTCGAGGGTGCCGATGTCACCGGTGTGGAACCAGCCGTCGGCCAGCGCCTCCTCGGTCGCGGCCTCGTTGTTCCAGTAGCCCTTGAAGAGGTGCTCGCCGTGCAGCAGCACCTCGCCGTCGTCCGCGATGCGGATCACCGAGCCGGGCAGCGGCTGGCCGACCGTGCCGATCTTCTGGCGGTCCCACGGGTTGAAGGCGGTGGCGGCGCAGGACTCGGTCAGTCCGTAGCCCTCCAGGACCGTGAAGCCGATGCCGCGGAAGAAGTGGCCCAGGCGCTCGCCGAGCGGGGCGCCGCCCGAGATCGCGTACTCGCCCTTGCCGCCGAGCACCGCGCGCAGCTTGCTGTAGACGAGCTTGTCGAAGGCCTTGTGTTTGATCTTCAGGCCGATGGACGGGCCCGACGGGGTGTCCAGCGCGCGGCTGTACGCGATCGCCGCGTCCGCCGCCTTGTCGAAGATCTTGCCCTTGCCGTCCGCCTGCGCCTTGGCCCGCGCCGAGTTGTAGACCTTCTCGAAGACGCGCGGCACACCGAGGATCAACGTCGGCCGGAACGAGGCCAGTTCGTCGGTGAGGTTCTGGATGTCCGGTACGGTGCCCAGCTTGATCGGCGCCATCATCGGCGCGACCTGGACCAGGCGCCCGAAGACGTGCGCGAGCGGGAGGAAGAGGAGGACGGAACACTCGCCCGTACGGAACAGCGGGCGCAGGCGTTCCACGATGTTGCCGCACTCCGCGAAGAAGCTGCGGTGGGTGAGGACGCAGCCCTTGGGGCGGCCAGTCGTGCCGCTGGTGTAGACGATGGTCGCCGGATCGTCGGCCTTGGCGGCCGAGCTGCGCTCCTCGACCGTGGCGTCGGTGACGTCCTTGCCGGCCCGGCCCAGCTCCTCGACGCCGCCGGCCTCGATCTGCCAGACGTGTGCGAGGGCGGGCAGCCGGTCGCGCACCGACTGCACGGCGGCCGCGTGCGCGTCCAGCTCGACGATGCAGGCGGTCGCGCCCGAGTCGCCGAGGATCCACTGCACCTGCTCCGCCGA
The DNA here is from genome assembly GCF_040654355.1 of Streptomyces sp. NPDC050704. NCBI lineage: Bacteria > Bacillati > Actinomycetota > Actinomycetes > Kitasatosporales > Streptomycetaceae > Streptomyces > Streptomyces sp. NPDC050704. Next base: position 1,589 of record NZ_JBFAHW010000186.1, read on the forward strand.
GCTGGTCTCGTACACCGGCACGGTGATCGCGCCCGCGCACCAGATCGCGAAGTCGAGCAGCGTCCACTCGTAGCGCGTACGGGACATCAGGCCGACCCGGTCACCCGGCTGGATGCCCGAGGCGATCAGCCCCTTGGCGGCGGTCTGCACCTCCGCGAGGAAGACGGTGGCCGTGACGTCCGTCCAAGTGCCGCCCACCTTTCGGGCGATGACCGCCACGTCGGGATGCTGCGTGGCGTTTCTGCGGACGATGTCGGTCAGATTGCCGTCCGCGGGGACCTCGTACAAAGCCGGAAGGCTGAACTCGCGCAAGACTGCTGCTCCTCATAGGGCGCCGACGCCACGACCTCATGTGTTGCGACGGAGCGGTCCAAGGCTCGGGCGGGGGCTCGGGGAGTCAAGTGGTTGAAACCCTGAGCACGACTGGACTGCCCGGACGTTACCCGCCGGTACTACCTCTACGACAGGGGGGTCAGGCGAGATGTACCCCGTGTCACACGTGCTGGCGTTCCTTCGCGCACAGTAGTCCAACTCATTACTGACCGGAAAGTAACCGCAGGTCCCGCCAGGTCTACTCACGTTTGCTCCACAGGCTTACCCTTGATCGTCATGGCAGGCACATACCCGGGTACCCCCAGGACACGTATCCACGTCGTCAGCGACGTACACGGCAACGCCCGTGACCTGGCCAGAGCCGGTGACGGCGCGGACGCGCTGATCTGCCTGGGCGATCTGGTGCTCTTCATCGACTACGCCGACCACTCGCGCGGAATCTTCCCCGATCTGTTCGGTACCGAGAACACCCACCGCATCGTCGAACTCCGTACCGCCCGCCACTACGAGGAGGCGCGCGAGTTCGGCCGGCAACTGTGGGCGGGCCTGGACCGCGGCCCCGCCATCGAGAAGGCCGTGCGCAAGCAGTACGCCGAGTTGTTCGCCGCGTTCCCGACGCCGACGTACGTCACCTACGGCAACGTCGATATGCCACCCCTGTGGTCGGAGTACGCCGGCCCCGGCACCACCGTGCTCGACGGGCAGCGCGTCGAGATCGGCGGCCGGGTCTTCGGCTTCGTCGGCGGCGGCCTGCGGACCCCCATGCGGACGCCGTACGAGATCAGCGACGAGGAGTACGCGGCGAAGATCGAGGCCGTCGGAGAGGTCGACGTGCTGTGCACCCACATTCCGCCCGAGGTGCCCGAACTCGTCTACGACACGGTGGCGCGGCGCTTCGAACGGGGCAGCCGCGCGCTGCTCGACGCGATCCGGCGGACCCGGCCGCGGTACTCGCTCTTCGGGCACGTCCACCAGCCGCTCGTACGGCGGATGCGGGTGGGCGCCACCGAGTGCGTGAACGTGGGTCACTTCGCCGGATCCGGGAAGCCGTGGGTACTGGAGTGGTGAGGGGCGCCCGGCCGCCGCGGGCCCGGGGACGGTGACCTGCCGACCGCGCGGTAGCCTTCACACCGCATACCCAGGTAAGAACCTTTCGTACCCCGAAATCCCCCCTGTCCGGACCGCATCTGGAGGAGCCACGGCGATGGCGGAACACACCAGCTCGAGCATCACGATCGAGGCGGCCCCGGCCGACGTCATGGCGGTCATCGCCGACTTCGCCCGCTACCCGGACTGGACGGGTGAGGTGAAGGAGGCGGAGGTGCTGGCCACGGACGCGAAGGGCCGTGCCGAGCAGGTACGCCTCGTCATGGACGCGGGCGCGATCAAGGACGACCAGACCCTGGGCTACACCTGGACCGGCGACCACGAGGTCTCCTGGACCCTGGTCAAGTCCCAGATGCTCCGGTCCCTGGACGGTTCGTACCTCCTCAAGCCCGCGGGCTCGGGGGCCACCGAGGTCACCTACCGGCTCACCGTCGACGTCAAGATCCCCATGCTCGGCATGATCAAGCGCAAGGCGGAGAAGGTCATCATCGACCGGGCGCTGGCGGGCCTCAAGAAGAGGGTCGAGTCGGGCGACAAGTAGCCGCGCGCAGGACCGCCCGGCCGCGGGCACCCGGCGGGCGCCGGTGATCGCCCGCACCCCGGGCCGGGGCAACGCGTACCGTTCACCCCCATGCGCACCATCCTGATCACCGGTCCCGGCGGCTCCGGCCGGACCACCGTCGCCGCGGCCACCGCCCTCGACTCGGCCCGAGAGGGCGCCCGCACGCTCGTGCTCTCGTCCGACCGGACGGACACGCTGGGCGCCGCCCTGGGAGTCCCGACCGGCCGCAAGCCGGTGACGGCCGCGCCGGGCCTGACGGCCTGGCGGCCGGACCCGACCGAGGACTTCCGGACGGACCTCCTCACCTTCCAGGACCGCGCCGCCACCGCCCTCGACATGCTGGGCGCGGCCCGCCTGGACGCCGAGGAGCTCACCCCCGTCCCGGGCGCCGAGGAACTCACCCTGCTCCGCGCCCTGCGCGACGCGTCCATGGCGAAGAGGTACGACCTGCTGGTCGTCGACCTGCCCGCCACCCCGCAGGCGCTCGCGCTCCTCGCGCTCCCCGAGCAACTGCGCCGCTACCTCCGCCGGCTGCTCCCCGCGGAGCGCCAGGCGGCCCGCGCCCTGCGCCCCGTCCTCGGCCGCCTCGCCGGAATCCCGATGCCCGCGGAGTGGCTGTACGAGACGGCCGCCCGCTGGGAGGTCGAACTGGCCGCGGTCCAGGCGGCCGTCGAGGCCCCGGCCACGACCGTACGGCTGGTCGCCGAACCGGGCCCGGCAGGCACCGACGCCGTACGCGCCGCCACCACCGGCCTCGCCCTGCGCGGCCTGCGCACCGACGTCCTGGTCGCCAACCGCGTCCTGCCCGACGCGTCCCCCGACACCTGGCTGGCGGCCCTCGCGGCCCAGCAGCGCAAGGCCCTGGCCGAGTGGCGTGACGAGTGGACGCGGACGTACGAGGTGTGCGAGCTCCCGCACCTCGGCCGGGACCCGCGCGGCGCCGAGGACCTCGCCGCACTTCCCGTGCCCGCCGCGGGCGACGCCCCGGGCCCGGTCGAGTGGCCCGTCACGGAGCGGCCGGCCGACGAGGACGACGGCGGAGTCGGTGACGGCAGAGTCTTCGTGTGGCACCTCCCCCTCCCCGGCGCGATACGGGAGGAGCTCGACCTCGTCCGGCGCGGCGACGAACTCGTCGTCACCGTGGGACCGTTCCGCCGGATCGTGTCGCTCCCGTCCGTCCTGCGCCGCTGCACGGTGGACGGCGCCTCGCTGCGCGACGGCGAACTGAGCGTCCGCTTCGTGCCGGACCCGGAGCTGTGGCCGCAGGGAAGGTGACCGGGTCCCGGCCCGTGAGCGCGGACACAGTGGCGCAGACCGTGAACGGCATACCCCCGTTCGGGTAACGTCGAGAGACACAGCCGATGCTTGGAGTCCGTCATGAGCGATGAGCGCCCCACGTCCGATGCCGCGGAGGACGCGCTCGACAAGGTGCCCGGCGAGGTGCGTGCGACCGACGCCGATGCCTGGGCGAAGGCGTGCGAGGAGGACCTCGCCGCGGAGAAGGCCCGCCGCCGCACCCAGTACGGCCAGCCGCCCGGCTCGGCCGCCGACGAACTGCGCAAACTCGTCGACACCGTCGCCGACAAGCTGTCCGGACTGCAGTCCCCGCTGTTCGGCGCGGTGGCCGGCGGCGCCGCCCAGCAGATGGTGAACCAGGTGGTGCAGCAGGCCAAGGCCGCCGTCGAGCCCGTCATCGAGCGCAACCCCGACGTGTTCGACCACCTGGCCGCCGCCGGCTCCGAACTGCTGGCCGCCTACCGCTCAGCCGTCGAGGCCCAGGAGCGGCGCTGGACCCAGGACACCCCTCCGCGCCCCCGGGACGAGGGCACCGGTCCTGGTGAACACATCGACCTCGACTGAACACGCTCGGGTACGGTTGGCCGTAGCGGGGCTCGACCGAAACTGAGGGATTCATGGGACTCACCATCGGCGTCGATATCGGCGGCACGAAGATCGCGGCCGGTGTGGTCGACGAGGAAGGCAACATCCTCTCGACCCACAAGGTGCCGACCCCCAGCACGCCGCAGGCGATCGTGGACGCCATCGCCGCGGCCGTGGAAGGTGCCCGGGCGGGACACGAGATCGTCGGCGTGGGTATCGGTGCCGCAGGATACGTGAACCGTCAGCGTTCGACGGTCTACTTCGCGCCGAACATCGACTGGCGGCAGGAGCCGCTCAAGGAGAAGGTCGAGCAGCGGGTCGGTCTGCCGGTCGTCGTGGAGAACGACGCGAACGCGGCAGCCTGGGGCGAGTACAAGTTCGGCGCGGGCAAGGGCCACCGGAACGTCATCTGCATCACGCTGGGCACCGGCCTCGGCGGCGGCATCATCATCGGCAACAAGCTGCGCCGCGGGCACTTCGGCGTCGCCGCCGAGTTCGGCCACATCCGGATGGTGCCGGACGGCATCCTGTGCGGCTGCGGCTCGCAGGGCTGCTGGGAGCAGTACGCCTCCGGCCGCGCCCTCGTGCGGTACGCGAAGCAGCGTGCCAACGCGACGCCGGAGAGCGCCGAGATCCTGCTCTCGCTGGGTGACGGCTCCCCGGACGGGATCGAGGGCAAGCACATCTCGATGGCCGCCCGCCAGGGCGACCCGGTGGCCGTGGACTCGTACCGCGAGCTGGCCCGCTGGGCGGGCGCGGGCCTGGCCGACCTGGCCTCGCTCTTCGACCCCTCCGCGTTCATCGTCGGCGGCGGCCTCTCCGACGAGGGCGAGCTCGTCCTCGACCCGATCCGCAAGTCCTACAAGCGCTGGCTCGTCGGCGGCAACTGGCGCCCGGTGGCCGATGTCATCGCCGCCCAACTGGGCAACAAGGCGGGCCTGGTAGGCGCGGCAGACCTGGTCAGAGAGCCGGACCCGATCATGTGACGGACTGACGGACATAGGCGAACGCCCGCCGTGCCCTTTCGGGGACGGCGGGCGTTGTCGTGTAGGCGCCCCCTTTCCGGGGCTGACGGGCGCTGTCGTACCGCGTCCATCAGACGCGCCCCTTTAGGGGCGCGGGGAACTGCGCGACAAGCCCCCACGGCCCGCAGATATCCGACAACCTGAAGCTCCTCGGCATATATCTTGATCACTATGCCGACCAGCCCATCAGCCAGTCCGCTGCCCAACTCCCGTACCGAATCCGACGGTTCGGCCGTCATCCGGGTACTCAGTTACAACATCCGCTCCATGCGCGACGACACAGATGCCCTCGCCCGAGTGATCAACGCCTGCGCCCCCGACCTCGTCCTGGTCCAAGAAGCCCCCCGCTTCTTCCGCTGGCGCAAGAAACTGGCCCGCCTCGCGAGATCCTCGGGCCAGGTCCTCCTCTCCGGCGGAGCCACCGCATCCGGCCCCGCCCTCCTCTGCTCCCTGCGGGCCACGGTCGAGCGGACCGACGACGTACTGCTGCCCCTCACCCCCGGCCTGCACCGGCGCGGTTTCGCCACGGCGGTCGTACGTTTCGGGGCCGCACGGATCGGCGTACTGAGCTGTCACCTCTCCCTCCAGAAGGACGAGCGGTACGAACAGGGCGGCCTGCTCCTAGACCGCCTCGCCGCGCTGGGTACCCCGCACGCGATCGCCGGCGGCGACCTCAACGAACGCCCGGACGGCCGCACCTTCAAACGCCTCGCCGCCGGCCTCCAGGACTGCTGGACCGTCGCTCCCTGGGGCGCGGAGTACACCTCCACCCCCGCCGACCCGCACCAGCGCATCGACGCGCTCTTCGCCACGGAGGGCGTGGAGGTGCTGGGCTGCGGGGTGCCGCTGGGGCAGCCGGGAGTGACCGAGACCGACCTGAGGGCGGCCACCGACCACCTGCCGGTCCTGGCCGCCCTCAGGGTTCCCGCGTCGTCGTGAAAAACGGGAACAGGTGTCAGACCACGGCCCCGCGCCCGGGGTCGTCCTCGTCCTCGTCCTCGTCGCCGCCCATCCGGGCGACCAGCGTGGCGAAGCCGCCGAGGAAGCCGCCGATGCCGACGGTGGCCAGCCACCAGGTCATGTCCCAGCCGAGCAGGACGGCGAGCAGCAGCAGGATCGGACCGCCGATCACGGCCAGCCAGGCGAACTTGGCCGTCGTGTCCGCGGCGGGCAGCGGGGGCGGCTCGGGCGGTACGAAGTGGCCCTCGTCGTCCTCGTCGAAGTCTTCCTCGACCGGCTCGGGCGTGGTGTAGTCCCGCGGTCCGGCGAGGCCGGGCGCGAACGCGACCGAGCTGCCGAGCGGCTTCCCGGCGGCGGGCTCGTCCTCCGCTGCGGAGCCCGCAGAGCCCGCGGAATCTACGGAATCCGCAGAACTCTCGACGTTTTTGCTGTCCTTGGTGTCTTTGTCCTCGGTGTCCTGGCCGTCCTTGGCGCTCTTCGCGCCCTTGGGCCGCTTGGCGCTCTTCGTGTCGCTGTCGCCGTCGGTGTCGTTCGTCTCGGGCTCCAGGAGCGCCAGGTCCTCGATCGACTTGAAGGGCTTGGCGCCGGGCGGGTCCGGCGGCTCGTCGCCGTACCCCGCGACGATCGCCTCCCATGCCGCCGCCTCGTCGAACGACGGGCCCTGCTCATCGCCGGGTGACGCGTCCCTCTCGTCGGGCTCGCGGTCCGCGTCGTGCTCAGCCACCGATGGCCGTCCCTTCCTGCTGACCCGCCTGACCCGCGCCGGCCTCCTTGCCGGCACCGGGTGCGAGCCGGGAGACGAAGGCAAAGCTCTCTTCGAAGATCCGGTCCGCTTCGTGGTCCAACGTCGCGACGTGGTAGCTCTGTTCCAGGAGTATCTCCGTCACATCCGTGGATGACACCCGACTGAGGATGCGGGCCGAGTCGGCGGGCGGCACGACATGGTCCTGCGGGCTGCGCAGGAGCAGCATCGGCTGGGTCACCTGGGGGAGATCGGCGTCGACCAGCCGGTAGAAGTTCCGCATCGAGTGGGCCGCGTGCAGCGGCACCCTGTCGTAGCCGATCTCGATGCCGCCCTCCTTGGCGATGTCGCTCGTGATGCCGTGCGTCGTCCTGACGAAGTGCCGCAGCACCGGGAGGGCGTACGCCGACAGGCCGTGCACCTTGTTGGCCGGATTGACGACCACGATGCCGCTGACCTCGTCCCCGTGTCTGGCGGCGAGCCGCAGGGTGAGGGCGGCGCCCATGGAGAGGCCGAAGACGAAGACCCGGGAGCAGCGCTCGCGCAGGGCGCGCAGCTCGCGGTCCACCTCCGCGTACCAGTCCTGCCAGCCCGTGACCTGCATGTCCTCCCAGCGGGTGCCGTGCCCGGGCAGCAGCGGCAGCGCGACGGTCAGACCGCGCTCGGCGAGGTACTCCGCCCAGGGGCGCAGCGACTGGGGGGAACCGGTGAAGCCGTGGCAGAGGAGGACACCGACCTCTCCGCCCTCGTGGCGGAACGGCTCGGCTCCAGGAAGGACCGGCACCTTCGGTCTCCTGTTCATAGAGGTGTTCATCGAGTCATTGAGGTGTTCGTCGAGACGTGATCATCGAGGTGTGTTCGGAGGGGAGCGACTGTTCGTTCAAGGGTGACGCGGCGGTCACCCCAAAGCTTCGAGGCGTACTTCACCGTACGCGACCGCACTGACACCGACCAGGGCCGTCGGGTCCTTTGACAGTGCTCCGGGTTAAGGTCTGATCGACGACACAGGAGGCACTCGGTTGATCTACGGCGCAATGAAGTTTTCCGTCGGAGGGCCCCTGAAGCTCGCCTTCAGGCCCTGGGTGGAAGGCCTCGAGAACGTTCCCGCCGAGGGCCCGGCCATCCTGGCGAGCAACCATCTGTCGTTCTCGGACTCCTTTTTCCTGCCCGCGGTCCTCGACCGCAAGGTGACCTTCATCGCGAAGGCCGAGTACTTCACGACGCCCGGCATCAAGGGCCGGATGACCGCCGCCTTCTTCAAGGGCGTCGGCCAGCTGCCGGTGGACCGCTCCGGCGGCCGCGGTGCGGGCGAGGCGGCCATCAAGAGCGGTGTCGACGTCCTGGAGCGCGGTGAGCTGTTCGGTATCTATCCCGAGGGCACGCGCTCGCCCGACGGCCGTCTGTACCGGGGCAAGCCCGGCGGCCTCGCGCGCGTGGCGCTCGCCACCGGCGCGCCCGTCATCCCGGTCGCCATGATCGACACCGAGAAGATCCAGCCGCCGGGGAAGGTGATGCCCAAGCTGATGCGCCCGGGCATCCGCATCGGCAGGCCGCTGGACTTCAGCCGGTACAACGGCATGGAGAAGGACCGCTTCGTCCTGCGGGCACTGACCGACGAGGTCATGTACGAAATCATGAAGCTCTCCGGACAGGAGTACGTCGACATCTACGCGACGGCCGCCAAGCGGCAGATCGCGGAGGCGGCGAAGGCCCAGAAGCAGGCGCAGAAGGAAGCACAGAAAGAAGCCCAGCAGGAAGCGCAGCAGGAAAGCCAGGGAGAAGCGCAGAAGGAAGCCGAGCAGGCGCGGGAGCAGGCCGAGAAGGAACGGTCCGGCTCCTAGACGCGGCCGTCGGGGGATGGGGTAGTGGGGGACATGGCCAAGCGCGAGAGAGTCATGAGGATGTCGGTCGAGCAGCCGCTTTGGCGCGCGCTCACCGCGTATCGCGTGCTGACGATGTTCTACGCGATCGGTCTCTTCGTCACGAAGTACGAGGAGTTCATCCGTCCCGAGGTGGCCATCGGCTACTTCGTGGTGCTCTTCGTATGGACCCTGGCGACCCTGCCCAAGGTCGCCAACGCGGCGAGCTGCACCAAGCGGTTCCTCGCCGCCGACCTGAGCATCGCGCTCACCGGCATCCTGCTCACGCCGGTCGCGGACGCCCACGACCGGATCGTGGCGGGCGGCCCGACCCTCCCGTCGATATGGGCCGCGGGCTCCGTGCTGGCCTTCGCGATCAAGGGCGGCTGGCGCTGGGCGGCCTTCGCGTCGGCGCTCGTAGGGGTCGCGAACATCGTCCAGCGCGGCGCGGCCAGCCAGGACACGATCCACAACGTCCTGCTGGTCTGGGTCGCCTCCATCGCCATCGGATACGTCGTCGAGGTCGCCCGAGCCTCCGAACGGACCCTGGCCCGCGCCCTGGAGATCGAGGCGGCGACCCGTGAGCGGGAGCGACTGGCCCGCGACATCCACGACAGCGTCCTTCAGGTGCTCGCGATGGTGCAGCGCCGGGGCTCCGCGCTCGGCGGCGACGCGGCGGAGCTGGGCCGGATGGCGGGCGAGCAGGAGGTGGCGCTGCGCTCGCTGGTCTCGGGCGGCCTGGTGCCGGTCTCACGGGTGTCGGAGGACGTGGCCGAGGGCGCCGTGGTGCTGGCCGTGGACGAGCCGGACGCGGCGGACGACGCCGGCCCCTGCGACCTGCGCTCGCTGCTCGCCCCGTACGCCACCGCGAGGGTGACCTTCTCCGAGCCGGGCGCCCCGGTGCCGCTCGACCCGGCCGCCGCGAAGGAACTGGCCGCCGCCGTCGGTGCCGCCCTGGACAATGTCCACCGGCACGCGGGGGCGGACGCCCGGGCGTGGATCCTGGTCGAGGACGAGCCGGACGCGGTGATCGTGACCGTCCGCGACGACGGTCCCGGCATCCCCGAGGGCAGACTCGCCCAGGCCGAGGGGGAGGGGCGCCTCGGTGTGGCCCTGTCGATCCGCGGCCGCCTGCGCGAGATCGGCGGAACGGCCGAGGTGATCTCGGTACCGGGCCAGGGCACGGAAGTCGAACTGAAGGTACCGAAGGACCTGAAGGACTCAAGGGCCCTGAAGGGTTCGAAGAGTTCACGGGGGAAGGCGGAGCGGTGATGACGACGACGAGGGAGCCGGAAGCCCTGACGGCGAGGGCGGGACAGCGATGACCGGGACCACGAGGGCAACGCAGACAACGAAGACGACGACGCCGACGAGAACGACCAGGCCGACGGGCATGACGAAGGCGGGGCGGCGATGACGGGGGCCGCGGACCAGCAGCGGCAGGGGCGTGACCGGGACCCGGGCCAGGACCAGGGGCGGGGCCCGATCAGGGTCATGGTGGTCGACGACCACCCCATGTGGCGCGACGCGGTCGCCCGCGACCTGGGGGAGTCCGGCTTCGACGTGGTCGCCACGGCGGGCGACGGCGAGCAGGCGGTGCGCCGCGCGCAGGCCGCGGGACCCGATGTCCTCGTCCTCGACCTGAACCTGCCCGCGAAGCCCGGCGTCCAGGTCTGCAAGGAACTGGTCGGGGCCAACCCCGCCCTGCGCGTCCTGGTGCTCTCCGCGAGCGGAGAGCACGCGGACGTCCTGGAGGCCGTCAAGTCGGGGGCCACCGGCTATCTGCTGAAGTCGGCCTCCACGGAGGAGCTGATCGACGCGGTGCGCCGCACGGCCGTCGGCGACCCGGTCTTCACGCCGGGCCTCGCGGGCCTGGTCCTCGGCGAGTACCGCAGACTCGCCTCCGAGCCCGCGCCGGGCCCGGGCGCCGACGAGCCCAAGGCCCCGCAGCTCACCGACCGCGAGACCGAGGTGCTCAGGCTGGTCGCCAAGGGCCTGAGCTACAAGCAGATCGCCGAGCGCCTCGTCATCTCGCACCGCACCGTCCAGAACCACGTGCAGAACACCCTGGGCAAGCTCCAGTTGCACAACCGCGTGGAGCTGGTGCGCTATGCCATAGAGCGGGGCCTCGACGACGCGTAAACCGTCCGATGCACACCAACGAGTGAAGGTGAGAGATCAACTCCCGCACAATTCACTGGAATTGACCTTCCGGACCATCCCGAAGTGACCTGGATCACTATTAGCGTGAGTCCCATCAGCCAACCGCGGCGAAGGGACTTTCTATGCGGGTCGGAGTACTGACCGGGGGTGGCGACTGCCCCGGGCTCAACGCGGTCATCCGGGCCATCGTCCGCAAGGGCGTGCAGGAGTACGGCTACGACTTCACCGGTTTCCGGGACGGCTGGCGGGGTCCGCTGGAGGGCGACGCCGTCCCGCTCGACATTCCCGCCGTGCGCGGCATCCTGCCCCGTGGCGGCACCATCCTCGGCTCCTCGCGCACCAATCCCCTCAAGGTCGAGAACGGCATCCGCCGGATCAAGGAGAACCTCGCCAAGCAGGAGGTCGAGGCACTGATCGCGATCGGCGGCGAGGACACGCTGGGGGTCGCCGCCCGACTCACCGACGAGTACGGGGTGCCCGTCGTCGGCGTACCGAAGACCATCGACAACGACCTGTCGGCCACCGACTACACCTTCGGCTTCGACACGGCCGTCGGGATCGCGACCGAGGCGATCGACCGCCTGCACACCACCGCCGAGTCGCACATGCGTGTCCTCGTCTGCGAGGTGATGGGCCGGCACGCGGGCTGGATCGCGCTCCACTCCGGCCTGGCCGGCGGCGCCAACGTGATCCTCATCCCCGAGCAGCGCTTCGATGTCGAGCAGGTCTGCGCGTGGGTGACCTCGCGGTTCAAGGCCTCGTACGCGCCGATCGTGGTCGTCGCCGAGGGGGCGATGCCCAAGGACGGCGACATGGTCCTGAAAGACGGCTCGCTCGACTCCTTCGGGCATGTGCGGCTCTCCGGTGTCGGCGAGTGGCTGGCCAAGGAGATCGAGCGGCGTACGGGCAAGGAGGCCCGTACGACGGTCCTCGGGCATGTCCAGCGCGGTGGCACGCCCAGTGCCTTCGACCGGTGGCTCGCCACGCGTTTCGGGCTGCATGCCATCGAGGCCGTCCGGGACGGGGACTTCGGCAAGATGGTCGCTCTGCGTGGCACCGACATCGTCCGCGTGCCCATCGCCGAGGCCACGGCCCGCCTGAAAACGGTGGACCCGCGGCTGTACGAGGAGGTGGGCGTCTTCTTCGGCTGAGGCCGGGTTTTCCTCGCCCCCGCCGCCCCTACCCGTCCCATCCCCGGGGGGGGGGGCCCCCCCCCCCCCCGGGGGGGGGGTGGGGTGGGGGGGGGGGGTGGGGGA